>NZ_JBVBZF010000121.1:0-10338 GCF_057447755.1 Fusibacter sp.
ACCATATTCAGAGGTTATGGATGAGATTAAGCTTAGAGAAGACGAAATTTTAGCAACGCATTAGTTTTTTAGACCTCAATCTATGGGTTAATTCATAGATTGAGGTTTCTTAATATCCTACAAGCATTGAGGCAAATGCAGCCGCGGGGAAGATCCAGACTCAAACTCAAATGTTGGTATATATTATTAGTTCTCGGATCAAGCGAGCGTTTTTAAATTGTGAAGAGCGATTAGATGAGAATGGCAATGTTAAAAACAAGATTTTGCGTTAAATGGTTATTATCATATGGGGGCATCATGCAAAAAAGACTTAAACAAATGATTTATGGGACCATGCTCATTGTGGTTTTAATGGGTCTAATAAGGGGATTCTGGTTTAGGAGTATTTTAGCCCTATGTCTTTTAGCGGTTGGAAGTTATTTGATTGACATTAGGCAAGCCAAGCGATATACAGAATTGATCCTCAACAAGTACTTTGTATGTACAGATTTTGAGGCATATCAAAATTTAGTAAATGAACTTGAAGGCTCGCTTTTTTATCCTCATCTAAGGGCACAGACATTAGTCTTCTTTGAATTAATTAAGGGCTTAATGCCTAGTCAAAACCAGTTCGTTAAGACGTTGGGTTCAAAATTAGATCGATGGTACACCCCTGACCTTTGGCGTGCATATTCTCAGTTTGTACTGGATGAGCGTTTATCCTTAGAGCATATTCAGGCCATAGAGTCTCAGTATCAACATACCTACTTGAGCCGTTTTATAATCGTCCGTCAAATCATGGACAAACCTGATGCTGAAAGATTAGCATTACTTATGGAGGCCCGCGCTGAAGCTGACAACAATCTTCAGTTTGCGTGGCTTAATTGGCTCATATCAGCCTCAGAGCAAGATCCAGCTAGAAGAAGCTATTATCAAAGGATTGCCGCTAATATTGCGCCTGACCTCTTTCCGCTGATAAGTGATTAAAGCCCCTTAATTTGGATATATTGATTTCAAAGGAGATGATCTTATGAATGAAAGTCGAAATATGGAACAGACACTCGTCATTATAAAACCGGATGGTGTAAAAAGAGCACTGATTGGTAGAATTATTGAAAGATATGAAGTGAAAAATTTAAAAATTCGTGCGATGAAATTTGAAAATGCACCTCTGGAAACCTTGGAAAGACACTATGAAGAACATGTAGGCAAACCCTTTTACGAGAGTTTGTTGACTTTTATGAGATCAGGTCCTGTTGTTGTGATGGCGCTTTATGGTGAGAATGCCATTGAGTTGGTAAGAAAGATTAACGGCGCAACAGATTTCTTGAAGGCGGACTCTGGGAGTATAAGAGGGCAGTACGCATATTGTACCACCGAAAATCTGGTTCATGGCTCGGATTCAAAAGCATCTGCTGAACGTGAAATTGCCATTTGGTTTCCAGAATTATAAAATCAAATGGGAAATCGTATAAAAATGACCTATAATATAAAATTTATGGGTCATTTTTTTATTTTCTTTATTATAGGACAATCATTAGGGTATTAAGAGTAATAAATATGTTATTTTCGGGGGCCACGTGAAAACCAAACTCAAAATGATATTAAAAATAAACAGTTCACTCATATTTATTGTGGGTATTGCTCAAATCATACCACTCATTTATTCGATTATCATGTCAGAAGGTCGTCAACTGGTCTATAATCACTTTTTAGCAGTCTTGATCACTTTGACGCTTGGCTGTGTATTCTATTTTCCAAATAAAAAGGTTGATGAATCCTTAAATATGTCTATGAGCATGATTTTATGTGCCATATCTTGGGTGATGATATCACTTATAGGTGGTATTGTCTTTATCTTAATTTTAAAAATATCATTTATTGACGCTTTTTTTGAATCGGTAAGCGGTTTTACAACCACTGGAATTACTGTGCTTTCTGGTTTAGACACCATGCCTGGATCCGTTTTGCTCTGGCGGAGTATGATTCAGTGGCTTGGTGGCCTGGGGATTATTACTTTTTTCCTCTTTGTCACCTTTAAAAACGAGGGCAACCTATGGCAGCTAATTTCTGCAGAAAGTCATAAGATCAATACGTCTCGCCCCGTTCCCAACATCTATCGAACCATTAAATTATTTTGGTTGATTTATACCATATACACAGCATCTGAGATTCTTATTTTGACCCTCTTGGGTATGCCTTTCTTTGACGCTGTATTACACAGTTTAACCACACTTTCCACTGGTGGTTTCAGCAACCACGATGCCAGTATTGGCTACTATGCGTTGAATCACTATAAAAATGCAATTTATATTGAGTACACCATCATTTTTTTCATGCTCCTTGGTGGAATTAATTTCTTTGTACACTTTAAGTGGTTTTCGAGAAAATACAGTGATGGTTTTGGAAATGAAGAGTTCAGAGGATTCCTTAAAATAATTGGTTTAGCGGTATTAATTATTTTAGTTGCTATGGGTATTAATGGCAATGTCTCAGAAAATGCATTTAGAAAAACACTTTTTCAGGTGGTATCGGTCATAACCACCACGGGTTTTGGGACTGAGGATATCGGATCTGGTTTCTTTCCAACTGTTGCCAAACAGATTTTCATTTGGCTCATGATTATCGGTGGCTGTGTTGGATCCACGTCAGGGGGAATCAAGGTTGTTCGAGTATTGGCGCTTGAAAGACTTTTTAATCGTGAGCTCAAGCGGATTTATTATCCTAAACGTGCCATTGTGCCTGTAAAAATTGATGGGAGTATTGTTGAAAAGAATGAACTATACAAACTTTCGGCACTTTTTTTCGGATGGCTTTTGATTGTGGTTATTGGTGCAATGATCACTGCTGTATTTTCTGATTTGGGCCCCTTTGAAGCGCTATCAGGTATGACAAGTGCACTTGGAAACATTGGCCCCTTTTATTTTTCAGTAGAAAAAATGGCATCACTAAATCTTATTGTTAAATCCAATTTTATTGTGGCAATGCTCATGGGGCGATTAGAGATCATACCTGTAATTTTACTCTTTAGTCGCAGAGCATGGCAAAGTTAGGGGGATATATGTATATTATAATTGCAGGTGGTGGCGTTGTTGGTAGAAGTGTGGCAAAGACGCTTTCAGATAAGCACGACGTTGTGGTGATTGATAAGGATCTTAGAGCATGTGAAGAGATTTATACAGAGCTCTCTGCAGTGACCATAAATGGGGATGCCACTCAGATTAAGATATTAAAGGATGCAGGTATAGAAAAGGCGGACTATTGTCTTGCGGTGACAGCTCACGATTCAACGAATCTCATCGTATCACTATTAGCCAAACGGTTTAAGGTTAAAAACATCTTTGTAAGAATGAGAGACCCTGATTATGAAGAGGCATATAAAATTGCAGGGGCAAACAATATCGCCTCAAGTGTTTCTATGTTGGCTCATAAATTCGTATTGGATATTGAAAAACCGGACATTAGGCGTGTGGCTTCTTTTGGAGATGGCAAGGCGGAGATTTCCATTATAGATTTTCCAAAGGACAGTATCCACAAAGGCAAGACGATTTCAACGATTGGCAAAGACCCAAATTTCCCGGTTGATTGCATAATTGCTGGAATTTATGATAGTGAAAGAGAAGAACTAATCATACCAAGAGGGCATCGGACACTTGAAGAAAACAGGCAGCTTTTCTTGGTGGGATCAAGGGCAACTGTGGAAGCGGCATATCGTTTTTTCAGCAAAAAAAAGTAAAGAGAGTGGTGAGTTTATGACGAATATCTATGAGTTGATTGTGGAAAATGCGCCAAATATGATTTGGATGAGTGGTGTAGACAAGTTGTGCTTTTATTTTAACAGGGCATGGCTAAAATTTAGGGGACGTTCAATCGCAGAGGAAGAGGGCAATGGATGGACTGAAGGTGTTCATCCTGAAGACTTTGATAGGTGCTTAAAAGTATATACAGACCATTTTGACAAACGTTTGCCATTTTATATGGAATATCGCTTGTTAAGAGCAGATGGTGTATACAGATGGATATCGGATCAGGGTACTCCGATATTTGACGATGGTGAGTTTGTAGGTTATCTTGGCAGTTGTATGGATATTCACGAAAAGATAATGGGTAAAAAAGTAATTGACATGGCTTATTACGATGGATTAACAAGACTTTGTTCTAGACAGTACTTTATCGAGCAAGTTTCTGAACTGATTGAAAACTATCATCGTCAGGCAGAGCCTTTTACACTGGCCCTGATGGATGTGGATGAATTTAAGCGCATCAATGATCAGTTTGGTCATCGGTCGGGGGATATTGTCCTAATGAAAATTGCGGAGGTGCTTAAGGCTTCCATCAGAAGTGGGGATATTGCAGCAAGATATGGTGGTGATGAGTTCGTCCTACTTCTAAAAGGCGCTGATGAAGTGATTTCAAATATGATCATCAATAGGATAGAGGAAGAAATTACAAGTCTTGAGTTCAACTTTAATGATACAATCGTTCATGTTAGTGCCAGTATTGGCCTATCTGAGTTTTCACCAGAGTTTACGCTCGAACGGTTTATTATTGAAGCAGACCAGCAAATGTATTCAAAGAAAAATAGAAGACAAAATCTCTTTAAATAAAGACAGGAGGCATATATGTTTATTAAACTAATTGAAAACAGGCGGTCGGTTAGAAGTTTTAAGAATGCACCGATAACAGAAGTTCATATGGATAAGCTCAACCACTTTTTAGCAGACCTCAACAACATGAAAGGCCCTTTTGGTCAAAGTGCTGAATACACTTTGATTCCTGTAAGCAATCACATTAATGCAGAAGGTGAAAAAATAGGGACATATGGCGTTATTAGAAACCCTGCAGGTTATGTGGTTGGTATGACGAAGAATGACAAAGCACACCTTGTCGATTTTGGATATACCTTTGAGGTTTTTATGCTACAGCTACTTTCGCTTGGAATTGGCACTTGTTGGCTTGGCGGTACCTTTGATCGAAAAATGCTCAGTGCTAAGTTTGAAAAAAATAGCAGCTATATAATTCCTGCCATTACACCCATAGGTTATCATGATGAGAAGCCAAGCATTATCGAGAAGACCATGAGACGGTTTGCCAACTCAGATAACAAATTTGACTTTGAAACCATTTGTTTTAAAGACGATTTTAAGACGCCACTCAGTAAAAATGAGGCAGGCAATTACGAAATTCCTCTAGAGATGATCAGGGTTGGCCCATCAGCCTCCAACAAACAACCGTGGCGAATGGTAGTCGATCAAGATGCCAATGTTCATTTCTTCATTAAACACACGCCAAACTATAGCAATAAGCTTCATTTTGATATGCAATTTTTAGATATTGGCATTGGAATGGCACATTTCAAAAGCGCCATTGATGAAATCGGCCTTAAGGGGGATTGGGCGCTTGTGGAGGGTCTACAAATTCCAATCGATGATCCGACAATCGAATACGTTATTTCTTGGAAACCTGAAGTTTAAGTCTCGTAAATATGCCGCTCATAAGATAAATACTTTAAAGTTGAATCGATTAATTAGCATCACATAATTTTGTGTGTTAATTAAAATGATTCAACTTTTTTGTGCTTATGTATTGTTTTGAGAACAAAGATATGATATGCTCGATATATACAACTGATATATCACACATATATCAATTTGATGAGAGAGGTGTATTATGTTTGAAATAAGATGGCACGGAAGAGGTGGCCAAGGGAGTTTTACAGGTGCAAAACTGCTAGGTGTGGCTGCTTCCATATATGACGAAAAGTTTGCTCAGGCTTTTCCTTCTTTTGGTCCTGAAAGAAGAGGTGCGCCTGTGCTGGGCTTTAACAGAATTTCAACAGAAAAAATAACAGACCGAAGTGAGCTGTCAAAATGTGATTTCATCGTTTTTTTAGATGATACTCTTTTTGACGAATCAGTCTTATCAGACTTGAGAAATGATGAAGCTTTGATTCTAGTGAATACACAAAGGGTGATCGACCATAAAAATATAAAGTGCATTGATGCGACAAAAATTGCACTTGAGCTATTGGGCATACCAATTGCCAACACAGTAATGTTGGGCTTTCTTGCCTACTATGCCAAAGAAGCCGTTTCTTTTGAAGCCTGTACCAATGCCATTAAATCAAGCATGAAACCAAGTATAGCAGATAAAAATATTGAAGCCTTTAAAAGAGCTTATGATCAAGGAGGTCTGTCATGAAAAATTTTAAAAGAGTGCCTCTTCCTATGTTAAATCACATCGATGACTTTCCTATGGGATCAAGCTGTAAGAGTTTTCATATCACAGATCAAAATTCGGGATGGCGCGTGTTCATGCCTGTGATCAATGAAGAAAAATGCGTAGGATGCTATAGATGCTATTTGGTATGTCCTGATGGTGCCATTCATCGAAATGATGACCAGAAATTTGAAATCGATTACGATTACTGCAAGGGCTGTGGTATTTGTGCTAATGAGTGCAAAATCAAGGCGATTCAAATGGTTAAGGAGGAAAAATAATGAGTCAATATGCATTTTTAAATGGAAATGAAGCTGTTGCATATGGCGTTAAGCTATCTAGACCTAATGTGGTTGCCGCTTATCCCATAACGCCGCAAACAAAAGCCGTAGAAAAAATTTCAGCATTCGTGCAGAACGGTGAACTTGATTGCGAGTATATGCATGTTGAGTCTGAGCACAGTGCTATGGCCTGCTCCATAGGCGCGAGTTCGGTGGGTGCAAGAACGTTTACAGCAACTTCCTCACAAGGACTCTTGTACATGGCAGAGTGTCTACCTTATGCATCTGGCGCACGCTTGCCGATCGTCATGATGAACGCAAATCGATCACTTGCGACACCATGGAATATTTATGGTGATCAAATGGACACCATGTTTTTACTAAATGCAGGTTGGATTCAAATATTTGTTGAGGATGCTCAAGAGGCGCTTGATGTTACCATTCAGAGCTTCAAGGTGGCAGAGCATGAAAGTGTCATGGCACCTGTAATGATTAATCTAGACGGTTTTGTTTTGACACATACCTATGAAAAAGTTCATATTCCAGCTCAAGAGGCAATTGATCAATTTTTACCACCTTTTAAGGGAGCAAATCATATGATGAATGATGAAAACCCGATGAGCATGTGCATTACTGCCGGTAACCAGCACAACATGGAGTTTAAGATTAAACAGCATAAGGATTTGTTCCATGCTTTCGATGTAATTGAGTCTGTGGATCAGGCTTATGCAAGGCAGTTTGGCAGAGGCTATGGTGGTGTCTTAGAAGGCTATAGACATGAAGATGCAGAGGTCCTTTTATTGACCACAGGAAGTGTCACTGGAACTGCAAGAGTGGTTGTCGATCAAATGAGAGCAGAGGGCAAGCGAGTTGGCCTCATCAAATTAAGAGTAGTAAGACCTTTCCCAGTAGCCCAGTTGGCTGAAGCCATTAAAACTGCAAAAGCCGTGGGGATTGTAGATAAAAATATTTCTTTTGGTTACGAAGGCACTATTTATACTAATGTCAATTCAGCGCTCTTGCAAACAGGTATGAAAACAGAAACCTATAATTTTATCGGTGGCATTGGCGGAAGAGATATCACTAAAGAGGATGTTGAACAAATGTTCAACCAGCTTTTGGAAGGTAATCAACTTGACAAAGTAAGCTACTATAATGTGAGGTGTACACTATGACAATGAATAAACCAGTTAAGCTGAATGCGAGAAATATTACAAGTGACGAGTATTTCTACGGTCACAAAGCATGTGGCGGTTGCGGTGAGAGTTTAGCGCTTAGATTGGCTTTAAAGGTTCTTGGAGAAGAAGCTTACTTATCACTTCCAGCGGGGTGTATGGCTGCGGTTTCCTTTATATATCCCAATATGGCTTTTAAGAACAACGCGATTATCACACCGTTCGCTTCAACTGCAGCAGTAGCAACAGGTGTAGCAGCTGGCCTTAAGGCACTTAATAAAAAACACTTATCGGTTGGTTTTGCAGGTGATGGTGGAACCGCGGATATTGGTATTCAGGCACTTTCAGGTGCAATTGATAGGGGTGAAAAATTCATCTATATCTGTACAGACAACGAGGCCTATATGAACACGGGTATCCAAAAGAGTGGTTTAACCCCTTTTGGTGCAAGTACAACCACAACCCCTTCAGGCAAAGTTATCAGGGGAAATATCAAACCCAAGAAGAATATGTTTGAAATCGTTGCCGCACATGGCATTAAGTATGCAGCAACTGCAAGTGTGGGTTATTTAGAGGACTTCATGAATAAGGTTCAAAAGGCCAAAGAAGCGGATGGTCCGGCATATATTCACGTTTTTTCACCTTGTCCAACAGGATGGGGACATGAATCTGATCAAACCATTGCACTTGCTAAAGAAGTAGTTGACAATGGCTTGTGGTACTTGGCAGAATTTGAAAATGGCAAGTTCACTTTGAATCAAAAACCTGACCTTTCTAGGGACGTGAGACCTTATTTAAAAGGGCAAACGAGATTTAAGCATTTAAAAGAAGAAGACATTGAAACCATTGAGCAATTCAGAGCTGAGAAATGGGCTCAAATGCTTGAAAACTGGCAGTAACAAATGCTTGGTTTACCTCAGCAAATCATGTATAATAAAGTTTAATAGATTGTTAAAGAATTTACAAAATATGACATGATTATAGATAATGAGGGATGGATAAAGTGAAACAAGCCAATAATGTTATTTTTGAAGTGTTAAAAAAGAGAATCATAGAGTTAGAGATGAAACCAGGTGATGTGATCAATGAGAAGGATTTGATTGCAGAGTTTGGCGTGAGCCGAACGCCAGTGAGAGAAGCCTTAATCAAGTTGTCTCAAATTGAGCTCGTTGAAATCAGGCCAAGAGTGGGTACCTTTGTTACTCAAATAGATCTTGCCACTGTCAAAAGTGCGTATGAGGTAAAGAAAAACCTTGAGGCACTCGCAGCTGAGCTTGCATCTAAAAGAGCCACACCTGATGAGATAAAAGCGCTATATGACATTATAGAACGCTTTTCAAAATATGACATCGTCAAAGACTATAAGTTATGTATCGAAGATGATCAGAATTTTCATGAGATTATTAGAACGGCATCACGAAATGAGATATTGATTGATATTCTCGATAACCTCAACACGAAAACCGCAAGGTTTTTACAATCAATCCAATATGTTATTGAAAATTTTGAATGGTTTTTTGAATCCCTTCAGGATATTGCTTTGGCAATAAAGGAAAAAAATCCTGAAGATGCTAGAAAACACACTGAAGAACATACACGTAGATTTTTAGAGGAGATGTCTCGTAATTTCTTTTCGTAATGCGTCCTTGTCCAAGATTGATTCTTTGATGGGTGGCGCTTGATAATGAGTAGGAGGCGTGTTTATGAATCATCTATTTTCAGAAAGAGTAAAAAAAGCAAAAGCATCAGAAATCAGAGAAATATTAAAATTAACGCAGCAACCTGAAATTATTTCCTTTGCGGGGGGCCTACCGGCACCTGAGCTTTTTCCAATTGATGAAATGAAAGTCGTCACTCAAAAAGTGCTTGAAAACATGGGTAAAGAAGCGCTTCAATACAGCCCAACTGAAGGTTATGATCCACTGAGGACTCAAATTGCAAACCGTATGAGTAAACAGGGGATCAAAGCTAAAAAAGAAGATATTTTGATTACAAGTGGCTCACAACAGGGCCTTGACTTTACGGGAAAGGTCTTTATTAATCCAGGGGACTACGTCTTGTGTGAAAGCCCAAGTTATCTTGGTGCCATCAATGCTTTTAGAGCATATGAGTGTCAGTTCAAAGAAGTTGAGACTGATTCTGACGGCATGATTATGTCACATCTTGAAACGATTATAAATGAAACTGAAAATGTAAAATATATTTATGTTATTCCGGATTTTCAAAATCCATCTGGAAGGACATGGTCACTTGAGAGACGTAAAGCGCTTGTTGAAATCGCAAACAAGTATAACCTCGTCATCATTGAAGACAATCCTTACGGCGAGTTGAGATTTGAGGGCGAATCACAACCTGCTGTGAAATCCCTTGATACTGAAGGCAGGGTGGTTTATCTTGGTACTTTTTCTAAGACTTTTTCTCCTGGCCTCCGAATTGGTTGGGTATGTGCGAGTGAGTTATTGCTTTCAAAGTATATAACAGTTAAGCAGAGTGCAGATCTTCAATCAAGCTCTATCAGCCAAAGAGAACTTTCTGTGTTTCTTGAAAACTACGATTTGGATGTCCACATTGAGAAAATTAAATCAGTGTACAAGCACAGAAGAGATTTGATGATCGCTACCATGGATGAGCATTTTCCAAAATCAGCTAAATATGAAGTGCCTCAGGGCGGGCTCTTTGCATGG
>NZ_JBVBZF010000122.1:0-10152 GCF_057447755.1 Fusibacter sp.
AATTCTAACTTCTCTTTCGAGTGTCACATCAAATTGGTCTCTGACCACCTTCTGAATAATTTCTATTAAAGTGATCACCTCTTTACAGGTTGCGTTACCTGTATTTACCACAAAACCACAGTGCTTTTCAGATACCATTGCGTTACCATACTTAAGGCCTCTAAGGCCTGCATCTTCAATCAGCTTTCCAGCAAAATGCCCTTCTGGACGCTTAAAGGTACTACCTGCACTAGGCAAATCCAGAGGTTGCTTGGACACCCTTTTTTGCGTTAATGCATTCGTAGTCTCAACGATTTCCTGATAATCACCCTTCTCAAGTTTTATCGCCGCTCTTAAGACAACGTATCCTTTTTCCTTGACAAGGCTGGTTCGATAAGCAAAGTTCATATCAGCACATTTTATACGCTCTATTTCACCCTCAGAGGTCAGAACATCTACCCATTCCACGACGTCTTTCATTTCACCACCATAGGCACCGGCATTCATGAATATAGCGCCGCCAAGAGTGCCAGGAATACCTGACGCAAATTCAAACCCCTTCAAACTGGCCCTTAAAACAATTTTTGAGAGCTTTGAAAGCAAGACACCAGCTTCTGCGATGACATAATCATCTTTAATTTCCACACCACTGAAGGTATCACTGATTTTAATAATCAAACCCTCAACACCATCATCATCAACCAAGATGTTTGAACCGTTGCCCATAAGATGGTAGGTTATATTGCTTTCCCGACAAAACGCAATGGTGTTTTTGATGTCTTCAACACAGGACGGCAATACAATACATGCCACTGGTCCACCAATTTTAAACGAGGTATGGTCTTTCATTTGCGCGTTTAAAAGGATCTGCTCTTTCTTTAAAAAACGGTTTAATTGTTCAAATTTCATTCTACGCTCCATCTGAGTGATATATCCAATCATTTACTCGAATTCCTAGACCATTCTAACACAAACAGCCCTTGTATTCAAATCAAATCATTGTAATTAATTAGTAGATTTTAGTCTCTCCATGATTCTCAAAATGACTGATTTCAACAATTTTGTTCTTATGATCCAAGAAGACAACGTCTGGTTCGTAAGTTTTCGCTTCTTCTTTATCCATCATGGCATAAGCGATGATAATCACCACATCACCTGGCTGAACAAGTCTTGCTGCCGCACCGTTTAAACAAACAACGCCACTGCCTCTTTCACCGACGATTGTATAAGTTTCAAGTCTTGCGCCGTTATTATTGTTAACAATTTGAACCTTTTCACCTGGAAGAATACCAGCTGCATCTAAAATATCTTCATCAATGGTTATACTGCCCACATAGTTTAGGTTTGCCTCTGTCACAGTTGCACGATGAATTTTACTTTTAAACATAGTTACTAACATGAATATTCCTCCTAAATAAAAATCCTAATATTGTCTATTAATCTTGGTTTGCCGATTTTAACCGCTACTGCGATTAAAACATCACCCTTTAATACCTCTATACTTCTCAAGGTATCTGCTGCCACAATCTCAACATAGTCAATCACCGCATAATCCACTTTACCGATATGGGCTCTCATCTCAGCCTTGACCTTATTAGCATCTGTTTCACCCGCTTTAATCATTTGCGTTGCAAGTGTCAATGCCTCCGAAAGGACAAGGGCGTCCTTTCTTTCAGTTTCAGATAAATATGTGTTTCTTGAACTAAGTGCCAAGCCATCCGCCTCTCTAACGATTGGACATGGAATGATTTCGATATCAAAATTGAGTTCTCTCACCATTTTTTCAATAACAGCTACTTGTTGTGCATCCTTTTGGCCAAAAAAAGCCTTGTCTGGCGCTACCATATTAAAAAGCTTAGCCACTACACTTGTAACGCCTTTAAAATGACCCGGTCTTGAAGCGCCACATAAAACAGTGGTAATATCACCTTCACAATTTACGTAGGTGCTGTAGTCAGGCCCATACATTTCTTCAACACTTGGATTAAAAAGGACATCCACACCTGCTGATTCACAAAGTTCAGCATCTCTATCAAAATCTCTAGGATAAGATTCTAAATCCTCATTTGGTCCAAATTGTGTTGGATTTACGAATAAACTCACCACAACAAAGTCCGTATTTGCTTTGGCTTCTTTCATCAAGGACAAGTGTCCTTCATGTAAAAAGCCCATTGTTGGCACAAGACCCACAGTTTTTTGTGCCTTTTTGGCATCCTTGACAACCTTTCTTAGGTCATCCACCCTATGAACAATTTTCATGTTATTGATCTCCTAAATTTTTGTTTTTCAAATCTATGCTTTTTGATTATACGCTCAGATAAACCCTGTTAGATTAAATTTCTTACTTTAAATCCACCGGTTAATAACATCACCTTAGTATAATTTTTCAAGAACGCTCTCATCTATTTTGAAGGTATGCTCCTCACTTGGAAACACCCCATTTTTTACATCTTCACAATAAGCTTTTACAGCTTGTTCGATGGTACCGTTTAAGACGGCATACTGCTTGACGAATTTTGGCGTCAATTCAGTGTACATGCCAAGGACATCTTGAATGACCAATACCTGACCATCACAATCTCCTCCGGCACCAATTCCAATCGTTGGAATACTGATACTTTCGCTTATAATTTTAGCAAGCTTTGCTGGAATACACTCAAGGACAATTGCAAAACAGCCCAGTGATTCAAGTAACTTTGCTTCTTCTATCAGCTGTTGGGCTTGACTTTCAGATTTACCCTGAACCTTGAAACCGCCAAAGGCATTTACCGATTGAGGTGTCAATCCCAAATGTCCCATAACTGGTATTTGTGCATTGATAATGCCTTCAATTTTATCTTTTATCTGAATACCGCCTTCGAGTTTAATGGCATGTGCACCAGCTTCCTTTATAAGTCTGCCAGCATTTCTAATGGCTTCTTCAACGCTGATGTGGTATGAAAGGAATGGCATATCCGCCACGACCATGGCATGTTTAGTACCTCTTACCACAGCTTTTGTATGGTGGATCATGTCCTCCATGGTGACAGACAAGGTATCCTCATAACCCAGCATAGTCATGCCAAGTGAATCGCCAACCAATAGACAATCCACACCACCCTGGTCCAATAGCTTGGCCATTGAATAATCGTAGGCTGTTAAAACAGTGATTTTTTCATGCTTTAGTTTTTTCTGTAGAAAAGTTGCTTTCGTTACTTTTGACATATTATTCCTCCTCTAAAAGATGTCTGAGTGCCTGCACTTTTTCCACAGGCATGGCCTGGGTTTGAGCAATTTCTAGTGTTGCTCTTCCAAGATGCTTGTAGAGTGCTTCAGCCTCTTTGTCCATTGCGTGTAGGTGTGCTTCAACGGTTTTAAAATCCCCTCTGGCAATTGGTCCTGTTAATGATTTTTCAGTTCCAAATGCTTCAATATTCGCTAAAGTCCCTTTAATAAGTGGTAGTAACGCTTTTATGCCTGTGTCCTCTTCGATCCCGATTGCCTTCATTTGAGCAAGTCCCATGTGAACCAATGTCACAAGGTAGTTTGAAGCAATCACTGCAGCAAGATGATAGTTCACCTTCTGGGTTTCTGTCAGTTTAATGACTTCATTGCCCATGCCCTTTAGAAGGTCTTCAAATATGGTTACGGCACCTGAATCGCCTTCAATCCCAAAAACAGTTGACGGCATTTGACTGAGTGCTTCCTCAATATTTGCAAATGCTTGCATCGGATGAATAGATGCGTAGGAGATGTCCTTATACCTTTCCATAATACTCGAGGGCAATGCACCACTCATATGAATAAGACATTTGACATTTTCCACGCTGCCTGAGTCACACAATTCTTTAGAAACCACCTGAATCATTTGATCGTTAACGGTGAGTAAAATTATGTCAGCACTTTTTGACAAGGCCTCTAGACTCTCAAAGGCAGTGCCATTTACATGTTTTGACGCCTCCAAGGCATGGTCGTAGGTCTTGCTATAGTAGCCAACCACCTGATGTCCATTTTGACTTAAATAACGTCCGAAAGTCTGACCGACTTTACCAGCACCAACAAATCCAAATTTCATGATTCAACATCCTTTCCGCCTTCGCATCGAATCATCAGAGACCCTTTAACAGCATCAAAAAAGCCCCTTCTGTCAAAGACAAAAAGAGCTATGTTATCATAACTTTTGCTATTTCCGTCCCTGGCATTTTGCTCCGAGCAGAGTTTGTTCATTAGTGAATTTCTAAAAAAAGCGTATAGTCCTATCGGTACTATCACTATCATTATAGCACATATCCATGCCAATCCAAAAAACTTTACATTAATTTTACACTTTTTAGGGTTGCAGATAAAAGTGGCAAAACAGCCTTTCGCGTCAATGTTTTTTGACCATTCCCCTTTAATTGATCACATAGGAGACTTCTTGAGGCTTGTTCCTGATCAGAAAGCACTACATCATGTGCAATCAAGACTTGGTCAAGATAATCAATCGCCATGTTGGCATCCACAAGGTCATTTATATCCCATTTGCCATGCTCGGCTTCTAAATAACCTTGCTTTTTAGCATATTTAAAATTCCAATAGTAGGGATGACTACTTCTCACGCGCACTGGTATTGACTCTATGGCTTTGATATCCCACATGTCATAGTTAAAATCCACTCTCAAATGCTTACTCTTAAGGGCTGTAAGCGCTACATACAAGTCCTTAGGTGTTGTCATTGTCACCAATTCACCAAATGTCAACTTTCTTTCAGGTTGAAAACTGTTGTTTCGATAGCCTAGGATAAAGCCTGCACGATCTAAGGCTCTAGCCTCTTCAAAATTCAACATGCCTTCACCATAATCCTCAAATGGTGACCGCTCTATGAGTTCTTCAACGCCGATAACCTTGTAACCATAGGCCTTAAGCAATGCCAATTGGTGACCAAGAGCGTCTGCTATAGGTGTTTGAAGCGACATGTTACAGCCATCCTTTTGAAAAATAATTTGACCATTTAAGGCATTTTCATCATTCTCAAGGGCTTGCTTTAAAGGAGCAACCATAAGATCTACATCCGCCTCATAATTTCCCTTAGAGGGTTTCCAGCCGCCACCATCAAAGCTGGCTGCCATATATTGATAGCCCATCATGGCATAAGCGTCATAGGCAGAAAGGCCACCTTTGATACCATCGATATAATGTGGGGGTCTTGAAAGCCTTGGTGAATGGTTAAAATGCTCAAAGGCGTAATTATGAAATAGGGTTAAATCTTCAAGGACGGCATCAAGTGTCGCCAGCGAAGCCCTTGTGTCGTAAATGAGTTTCATAGGGCCGAAAATAACATGTCTTCCTCCGTGATTTGCCATGTTATGGCCCTTTTCTAAAATACGTTTGCCCAGATCCGGTTGATTGATGATTCCTGCCAATAAGTCCTTGTCAAAATCAGGATAGTGATCATGGGCAGTTCCACCCCATTTGGCAGTATTTATTTTACCTCTTTTGTCAGGATAATTTTCATGTGTACCACCAACACAGTCAAAAGTTCCGATCGCATCGTACTTTTCCAGTGTGGTCATAAGGACCTCTGTCAAGCCCATCGGTGTATCCTCATCAGTAAATTCCAAACGGCCTATGGTTGGGGGATTAGGTGGGAGCGCACTCGGACCGTCATCAAAGGTCATGGCGCATACGCGCTCATCTCTCAGTGGAAATACGCGTTCAACTCGTCTAACAGGCGAAAGATAACGTCCAGCTTTTCGCTTGTGATAATGCTTAATATGTCGATTGATTTTTCTCAAGATTTCAAATAAAACCATTTAGTAAAAACTCCTTATCATTGTCTTTATTAACGTGTTAAATCGCCTGATTCTTTAGCCTCATAACGCATGATATGTCCCTTTAAGAAGGGTTTGGGGTTAAGACAGGCATACAAATAAATAGCGATACCATAAAAAGCTTTTACAATTTGCTTGGGAATCGGTCTCATTTTCTTTTGTACAGAGAACTTATATATCTGACTAACGACCTCATAAATTGGATGTCCCCAGCTGCCATGAACCTCTGAAGAATACATGTGAAGTTTCTGTGGATCAAAAACGTCCTTATCTACGTCAAATTTGACATAGGACTTGCCAATTTCCCTTATGAGATGACCGTCGCTTCCGCCGACAATAGGAAGTCCCAATTGCTTTGCCAAAGCCACAGCCTTTGCATTAGCCCCATAATTGCCTTTAACGAAACAGGTCCGTCCATTAAAGACCTCTATGGCATCAACCTGGCTTAGAAGCCAATCACTTGGCAGGCGTTTCTTCCATCTATAGGGATGGGCCAAGATGATCATAGCCCCTTGTGCTTTTGAGGCTTCAACAACTTCCTTGCATTTATACCATTTGTGATCCAGCCTTAAGATAGACTCAAGCGGTGTTTTTAAGCCAATGACAATTAAGTGACCTTCCTCTGTGGAGTACTCACCAGCTCTGATGACCACCAATCGATCCTTAAGGGGGATGTTTCGGTAATGGCTTTCCATGTATGCTTCCAAGACATCAGTACCTTCTATGTTATTGTGATCCAAAATTACAACACCATCTAGTCCCATTTGTTCAGCACGTTCAATTATTTTTTCAAAGCTCTGAAAAGAATCTTCAGAGTAACTTGAATGTACATGAAAATCTATTTTCATTAAAGTATCCTTTCAACTCAATTACTCTGATTTTGAATGACGCGTCAGAGCGTTTTTAATATACATGAGTCCAGGCTGTATGTCTGAAACTCTGAACAGTCCGTCCTTGACTCTTGGATTGAGCAAGTCCTTGAGGAATATTCCCAAAATAATAGGATTATAGTGGCCTCTTATAAAATAGCCTTTAACGGATAGCACATCCTGAAGGAGATAACGCATTTTTGCATTTAAGCGATAACGATTTCTAAATTGTGTGAAGCCCAAGTGTTGTGTTTTTAATTTCATCGTGGACTTGTAATAAGCAAAGGGCATATCACATCCAGCAATCAAGGAAAGTGGCATACTGCCCCAAAATCTAGGATTAATCTCCATAAGTCTCAGGTCACCTTTCAAATCACCTTTGAACTCTACCATAGCAAATCCAGTCCACTTGAGGGCTTCCAATAGCTTAATGGCATATTGAACCATTCGATCATCCCATATACTCTCACAAAATGTACTAGGGCCTCCTGAAACGGGGTATTCTCGTATTCTCTTGTGACAAAAGATTTCTACGGGCTTGTGTTGATGATCAAAGACCACTGATACACCATATCCTGGCCCTGAAATATATTCCTGCACCAATGGCTTGGGTTGAATTTCATGCATCATGGTATAGTAATTCACAAAATCCTCTTGTTTCTTAACAATTCTATAGCGTTCATGCGCTTTTAGGGTGAGTTTTTCACCTTCGCGATATTTTATAACCACAGGATATTTCAAGCGCTTTGACATCAAGAATATGGTTTCATCATCCTGGAGGAAGGTCGTCTCAGGAAAGGGCACATTGACCATGCTCGCCACTTGAGAAAGCTTATAGGTGTTGTTTGCATTATAATAAGTGGTTTCATCCACAATATTGAACTCATAGTAAGGTATGAGCTTTTCAAAGCTCTTTGTCACCACTGCCATAGATTTACTGCCAGTGACAATTAAAACAGGCTTCTCGCCTGTTCTCGAGTAAATATCTTTTCCAATTGTCATGAGACCATTGATAAAGAGCGCTTCATTGTCTTTAGGATTTGGGACAATTCGGCAATGCTTCACATATTTTGAGTAAAATCCAAGACGCTCCTGTGGATTTGAATCTTCGTATTCCACTGCCGTTATGGTAATCCCCTTCTTACCCAATGACCAAATTGCTGTTAGGGTCATTCTATATCTCACATCCGTTATGACAACTTCTCTCATAATGCCTCCTCATTCAAATCATCAAAATTGTATCAAAATGAGTTGGCTGTGTCAATCTGAATTCAAAGTCTGCAGCCCAACAAGTGTTTGCTAAAAACACACTTGATCCAAGCTGGATGACAACTAATGATCTCCACACATTTAAGTCATCTTTCGATGTCTCAAAATAATTTACGCTGATGCTGTTTGAGGCCTTACATCCCTCATCAGAGTTTTCGGATTAAATTTTGTTGTTAGAATCATTTAACGTCAAAACCTTGTTTTGCCGTTACCGTTCTCGTCTAACCGCTTTTCGCAAGTTGATAATTCTTGCTCAAAGCTGGACGAGAACTAATGCTCTATAATTAAAAAAGCGCCTTCAGAGTGGTTACCACCTGAAAAGCGCTTTCGGATTATAAATTAGTTTTAGTGCTCTTTAGTTTTAGTTTCATACATAAGCGAGTATTCATAATCAACATCATGTTCACAAGTCTTACATAAGCCAAATTTATTTACTTTTTTCTCATCGCCACATCTTTTACAAAAATCAACTTTAAACTGATTACCTTTTACTACTTCTCTCATATGCGTCACCTCACCAAATATTTTTATTGTACATGCCTCACTGCATTTAAGCATTTTAGTATTTCTGTATACAATTATTCTTCTTGTGATAATTATACCCAATCTTATTGCAGAATACAATAACTATTTGATAAATTTTTGTGAATTTTGAAATATTTCAGACTCTAGATTGCATATTTGAAAGTAAAATGTCATTTCAACAGGTCTTGCCATAGGGAAATGATTGAAAAGGTTTCATTTCTCTCAAATCCGCGTCTCCATGTGGCAACACCAGGTAATCCATACTGGCCACTAAGCTCCAAACGCTTGTTAAGTGAATCGTTATCCTCCACCCAAATTCGATATTTTTGATTGCCCTCAAAGTACTCTGTATAATGTTGTCCTGAGGCTTCGTCGTAGACAAGTTTTAACTGCTTCTCAGCAAAAAGCTTGTCAAAACCAGATAAAGTAATTGCTCTTGAGCCAACTTTCTTATATTTTTGACCTGATACTGGTTTTTCCTCCCACACTCTCATGTAAAGCGGTATCCCCAAGACCAGTTTTTCAACAGGAATCTCCTCTAGTGACATGGTAATGGACTCCTCCGTCCAAGGCAAGGAAGCCACAGAGCCACTGATAGGACTTGAACCCCAATGTTCATCATATGCCATTAGAATCATAAAATCTACATATTGACTCAAGGTCTTTCTATCATACACTTTGGACCAGGTATCGCTCCCCCTTGGCCTAGTGACATCCATCGTGAGGGTTTGATTGTATTGTTTGGTATAAGTTGAAAGTTTTTTGACAAAACCGCTCAATGCATCCTGATCTTCCAAATATATATTTTCAAAATCAAGATTGATGCCCTCTAAATCATAAATTGCTGCAAACATGAGCATTTGTGCTATCGCCTTATTCTGATAAGCTTCCGAACTTAAAAGGGTATGGGTCCATTTAGGGTCAAAATTATTCTTAAAGAGACCCCAAAGTGCAATATCTTGATGCCTTACGAACTCTGAATACGACAAGTCAGCACTGTTGATGATGATCCCGTCTATATTGAGATTAAACCATGTAGGTGCAATGGCATCAATGCCATCTTCAATGTCGTTTGCCTGTTTACTAAAGTTATCTTTATAGGTGTCAATCACTTCAAAGGTAAAACTGAAGGGTTGCTTCAAGTCTCTGGTCATAGGGGTTTTGTAAGGTTCAAGTTTGACACTTAAACCTTCTATTTGGGTCATATCTTTCTTGGCAATATAGGCTGGCTTCCCAGACTCATTTATAATATGATAGTATCCATCAAAATCGCCAACAATCCATACCAATTCATTTGAAGTTGTCATTTCTGTTTTAATATAATCTGAGTTCAAGTGCTGAAATTTTTTAGTACCTTCCCTCAAATGACCCTTATAGATTTTTTGGTCTTCAAATAAAATCAAATTATTGGTCTCAGAAAAGTATACAGATTCTAGCTGGTAGAGTCGCTGGATAAGATTTAAATCTAAATAGGCAACATCCTCTTCATAGAGGAGGGGAATGTTAATATCCTTTAAATTAGCCTTGACAAACTGTGTCAATTTCTCATTGTCAAAGTCACTTTGAATATTTTCTGTTTTTAAATAAACCCTTTGACCAGTTCCAGACAGTGTGTAATCCGAATCAATATAGGTTTCAAATAAGTTTAGGCTTATATAGACATGATTATTCTTAAGAATAAATTCATTTGAATCAAGCCATTCATTGTTGAAAATGGTCCT
>NZ_JBVBZF010000123.1:0-10127 GCF_057447755.1 Fusibacter sp.
CCTAGAAAAATAGAAATTTACTATTTTATAGGCGTTTTCATTTTCTATGTACTGGACCGACAGGAATCCTTAAAAAAGCAAATGCAATACTACGGTCAGAGTCATTATAAACCCAATGGCCTATTTCAATTTTCTGCACTTGTCAGTATAGTGATGATAAGCGTTACAATCTTTCTAACGGCAGTGTTTCCACTTGATAGAGTAAATCGATTAACAGATCCTATTATGCCAAATTTTTGGGGTGGTAGAAGTGGTTATGCAAGTGAAAGCTTAAAAATGTATACCTTATTAGATACCCCCTATCAATCAAAGGAGAATCAACTTGGTGGTCCAATCACAAGTATTGATCGTGACACAGTCTTATTTTGGGTGAAGACAGATCAAAAATTAAAAGATTCACTTTATTTAAAAGGAAATGTTAAGGATTATTATGATGGCTATCAATGGGTCAGTCATGCCAATACTTATAAGAAAGCCTATGAGTTCTACTTGAGCAACCCGCAAAATGTCAAGTATTTGGAAAGTGATGCACCAGATAAAATTTCAGGAACCATTAGATTGGATCAGATGAACACTGTAACCCTTTTTACACCAATGGGCCTTTATGATACAAGTCTTGGAGACAAGGTATTTGTTTCGATTGATAACGAAGCCTTCTATAAGGCTGGTGCTTTTGTGAAGTTCTTGAGTGAATATAAGTTTAAGGCCACCAATAAGGACTACATGCTTTCAAAGGATGTAGATTATCTTCAGTTGCCTGGCAATATTGACAACGGGACCTATCAGCTTTCTAGGAATCTGGGAAATTATGGCTTAACCAACTATGAAAAAATGGTCATTATGACCAAGTTTTTATTGCAAAATTATGAGTACACACTCTATCCACCTGAATATGATAAAGACCGTGAATTCGTATCCAAATTTATCTTTGAAACACGAAAGGGCTATTGTACCTATTTTGCAACGGCACTCACGGTGATGGCAAGAATAAATGATATCCCTGCGCGCTATGTTGAAGGTTTCAGGGTTGATCCTGGACAAGAAGGTGGAGATGGCTATACTGCAGTCACAGAAGGTGATGCGCATGCATGGTGTGAAGTTTATTTAGAAGACAAGGGATGGGTTGTTTTTGAAAGCACACCGCCGTATGCGGCTGAAGCGCTTTCCTTGGAACGAAAATCAAGCTCGGAACTCAATGCTATGATTAGCAATGTAAGTTCTACCGTATTAACACCTATGCCTGAAGCCGTTAACAATTTTAAAGAAGGCCAACTCGAAGAAAATATGATTCTAGGAGACGATGGTGGTAATTCTGGAAATGTAAGACCTGAGGATCCACTAGGACCACAGTGGCAATTGGGTCAAATTATTTTAATCACAAGCTTTAGCCTTGTGGCGATTTTGATCCTATCCATACTTGCTATGGTTGGGTTAAATTTAAGCCGAATTAAGCCTAACGGAAGCCGGAGTCGAGTCCTTAGAATGATTTATTATTGTCAGTATCTACTCATGGCGTTATATCCTGACAAGGGAGTTCTGCTTGATTATTTGCTGGATGAAACGGTACTAACAGCTGAAGAGAAAAAGCGTGTTTTAGCCATCCTTTACAATGGAAAGAAGACCCTTAATCCAGACGTAATTAATGAAGCCGCGGTAATCATTAGTAATCTCATTGTGGCTTTGGAGAGTCAATATAAATCAGAATTTGGCTTATTGAGATTTTGTGACCTTAAAATTTTTAAGTTAAGAAAAATCATACGATAGGGCCTTAAATTCATGTTATAATATTAGTCAGTCGGAAAAGAAGTGAGAGGATAAAATGAACGTAAATTTAAAAACAATGCCACATGATATTAATGCAGAGCAAAGTGTTATTGGCTCATTATTATTAGACAGTGATTTAATTGGAGATGTTCTGGAAATCATCACCTTTGACGAGGAATTTTATAACGAGGCACATCGTGAGATTTTTAGGACAGTTAAGGAACTTTTTGCAGATGGTAAAACGGTGGATTTGATTACCATATCAGATGAACTCATGAAAAATCAATTGCTTGAAACGGTTGGTGGTTTTGAGTACTTAACCGAACTTTCGGATGTTGGAACATTGATTTCAAATGTGACAAATCATGCAAAGATTATCCATGAAAAATATATTTTAAGACGTTTGATCAAGTCATCGACAGATATTATGGAGAAGGGCTACAACAATCAAGATGTTGAAGGTCTTATTGAAGAAGCTGAATCAAACATATTTGAGATATCGCAAAATAAAAACAAAAAGGGCTTTCAACCGATCGCTGAAGTATTGCAGACAACCTATGACAAAATTGTGATGCTGCATGAGGACCCTCATGCGATGACTGGGATTTCAACCGGTTTTGAGGCACTTGACGAGATGACATCAGGGCTTCAAAAATCAGATTTAATCCTTGTTGCAGCAAGACCTTCTATGGGGAAAACAGCATTTGCGCTGAACCTCTGTCAGAATGCTGCTGTTAAAGAAAAGAAAAGCGTTGCCATTTTCAGTTTGGAGATGGCAGCTGACCAGCTGGTACAGCGTCTTTTGAGTGCTCAGTCCTTGGTCTCGATTTCGGAGATCAGATCGGGAAACATTCAAGATGATGATTGGTTCAAGCTTGCAAGAAGTAGTGCCCAGCTTGCGGAATCTAAAATATTCATAGATGATACACCGGGTATCACTGTTGCAGAGCTTAGAAGTAAATGCAGAAGACTCAAGATGAATCACGGTCTAGATATGATTATGATCGACTACATCCAGCTTATGTCTGGTGGTGGCAAACAGGAAAACAGACAACAAGAAATATCAACTATTTCGAGATCTCTAAAGCAGATTGGAAGAGAGATGCAGTGTCCTGTGATAGCACTTTCGCAGTTATCTCGTGCTTCGGAGTTAAGAGCAGATCATAGACCCATTCTCTCGGATTTACGTGAATCCGGTGCGATAGAGCAGGATGCCGATTTGGTAATGTTCCTCTATAGGGATGAATACTACAATCCAGAGACTGTGGACGAAAAATTAAAGGGAATTGGTGAAGTTATTATTGCCAAGCAAAGAAATGGTGAAACAGGCAAGGTTTATTTGGCTTGGTTAGGCCAGTATACAAAATTTGCAAATACTTCACAGATGAGGTGATGCCAAGTGCCTGAGTTCAGAAAGTTGAAAAGAAGAGACGTCTATCAATTTGCAAAATGGGGACGGCATGAGGACCCTCGTTTTTATCAGTATAATTTTCCCTTCGAGTCTGAAGAAGAGTTTGATGACTGGTTTAGTATGAAGCAAAGATGGATCCAAAGAAAAGTTTATGGCCTTTTTGTAGATGATTTTCCTGTTTCATTTGTAACCCTAAAGAACATTAATTGGTTTAAAAAGCGAGCAGAGCTCGGCATTGCCGTGGATCCAAATCACCTAAATGAAGGATATGGGACCACGTCTTTGAAAGCTTATTTGGATTATGTATTTACGCATTTTCCGATAGAGACAATGGTACTCAGAGTAGCTGCTTTTAATGAACGTGCCCAGAGAAGTTACGGAAAAGTTGGGTTTAGAGAAATTGATAGACGCATAGAAGTTTTTGAAGAGCAGGGCTTTAAAGACTTGATATTACAAACTTATGAGGATCAGTTTGATTTAATCCACGGTGAATTATGTACGGATTTTATCATCATGGCCATTAATAAAAAAGATTTTTACAAACAACAAATAATCAATGAAAACTCAAATATTGTATGATATTTGAGTTTTTTTTGTAAAAAAAATTGAGATATAAAGCGTTATGAGACCTGTCTCACTATAAATAGACAGAAAATTCACAAAATTGATTGACAAGGAAATATCCTTGTGTTAAATATTATGTGAGTTCAAGATGCGAACAGATGTTCATATTATGAACTTGCAATCAAACGGAGGTATAAATGTCAGATAAAATGACTGCCATCGGCAAATCTATTGAAATTATGAAGGCTTTATCAGAACCACCATATGCTTTTTCAGTACTTGAACTTAGCCAGAAACTAAATATTAACAGGACTACTGTTCATCGAATTTTAGTCGAGTTTCAAGAACACTATTTAGTCGTTCAAAATGAGGAGAAGAAGTATACGATTGGTCCAGAACTCTATCACATGGGGTCCAAGTATCTATATAAGACAAAAGGCTTTAATGTGATCAAGGAAATTGTTGAAAAGGTTGCTATTCAGCTCAAGCAAAATATTGGTTATACCATAATTGATAAAGGGCGTATTATGAATCTTTACGAATCAGAGCTTACAATGCCTGTCAAAATCACTTATGAGCATGGCTCCTTCTTCCCGATACACTGCGGTGCTTATGGTAAGACAATTATGGCAAACTATCAACCTCTTTCAGAGCTGGAAAGAATCGTAAGAAATACAGAGCTTGTTGCTAAAACTGAAAAAACCATTACAGACCCAGATGAGCTTTTGCAAGAGTATAAAAAAATTAGAGCCCAAGGATATGGCATTAGCGATGAAGAAAACATGAAAGGTGCATTTGGAATTGGGGTTCCAGTCTTTAAAGAAGATGGTACAATCCATGGTTGTATTGGCCTTGCAGCTCTTAAAAACTCATTGGATGAAGAGGCTTTGGAGACATACATCAAAGTATTGAGAAAAGGTGCTAAAGAAATTTCAAAATATATTATTTAAAGGTATCACAGCACAATGGCGGGGGTTCTTAAAAAATTATTTAGGAGGGATTTTATGAGTAGTGAAGCAATCAAAGACACACGTACTAAAATGAAAGTACCACACACCTATGTTATTCTTTTTGCAGTAATTATTATTATGGCCTTATTGACCTACTTGATTCCGGCTGGCGAGTTTGGAAGAATTGAAGATCCAAACACTGGTAGAATGGTAGTAGATGCAGCATCATTTCATGCGGTTGAACAAAATCCAATCAGCTTTTTTGGCTTATTTCAATCAATTCCCAAAGGGATGAGTGCAGCGTCAAGTATCATCTTCTTTATTTTTATTGTGGGAGGCTCATTCCAAATCATCACCGGTACAGGCGCAATTGAAGCTGGTATCTCTAGAATTGCAGTGAAACTAGAAGGCAAAGATAAGTTGATGATTCCAATATTTTTAGTCATTTTCTCCTTCTTTGGTGCAACAATTGGAATGGCTGAAGAGGCAATTGTATTTGTTCCCATAGGCATTGCACTTGCAAGGGCCTTAGGATATGACGCCATTGTGGGTACGGCGATGATTACTCTAGGTGCTGCATGTGGTTTTACTTCGGGATTTATGAATCCTTTTACGGTGGGCGTTGCACAAGGCATTGCTGAGTTGCCACTTTTTTCAGGGATTGCCTTCAGACTTGTTATTTTAGCTGTGATGCTTATCATTACAACGGTCTACTTGTTGAGATATGGCAATAAGGTCAAGTCAGACCCAAGTTATAGTATCGTGCATGAACTTGAAAAAGAAGAAAAACACAAAGTAATCGACCTTTCTCAGATTCCAGCATTTGAAAAACAGCATTATTTGGTCTTGCTAACTTTAATCGTAGGCTTCGGCTTTATTATCTATGGTGTTTTTAAACAAGGCTGGTACATCACTGAGATTGCATCCGCATTTTTAGCAATGGGAATTATTGGTGGCTTACTTGGCAAAATGGGACCAAGTGCAATTTCCAAAGAATTTGTTGAAGGTGCAAGAGGGATTGTCTTTGGTGCATTAGTAGTAGGTATTGCAAGGGGCATTCTAGTGGTGATGCAAGATGGCGCCATTATTGATGCAATCATTAACGGTCTAGCGATTGGCATTCAAAATTTACCAAAGTCCATAGCTGTTTTAGGCATGTATATTGTTCAAGTAATCATCAATTTCTTCATACCTTCAGGCAGTGGACAAGCTGCTGCAACAATGCCGATTATGGTACCACTTTCAGACGTTTTGACAATCAATAGACAGGTTGCTGTTATGGCGTATCAATTTGGTGATGGCTTTACAAACTCCATTATACCAACATCGGCAGCCTTAATGGGTGTTTTATCTGTTGCTAAGATTTCATATGAAAAATGGGTCAAGTTCTTATGGCCTCTCATGCTTATTTGGATAGCGACTGGTGCTGTATTCTTGTTTATTGCAAATATGATAAACTATGGACCATTTTAACAAGATATGAAAAGAGTGATTAGATGAAAATACAGAATAAAGTACCAGACTTAAGGTCTTTTTATACACCTGAGGAAGTTCATGCACTTGCTCAAAAATTAGTTCAAATCCCAAGCCATAAAGATGTACCTAACAGAGAAAGAGATGTCGCACTGTTTATTAAAAACTTTTGCAGTGAAAATGGCCTTCATGCAGAACTCGATGCAGTAGAAGGCGAACGTTACAATGTCTATATAAGCTTGAAGGGAAAAACGCCTGGAAAGACTTTGCTTTTTAATGGGCATACAGATACAGTGCCACCTTATGAGATGACAATAGCACCCTATGAAGGCCTCATAAAAGACGGTTATTTGTGGGGGCGTGGTAGTAATGATATGAAGGGTGCGCTTGCGGCGATGATGATCGCTATGCTCGCCATAAAACGTTCGCGGTTGAGTTTTAGAGGAGAGATTATTATTGCTGCGGTTGTGGGTGAAGAAGAGCAAAGTGACGGTACAGAGCAAGTTGTTTTAAAAGGCATCAAAGCAGATGGTGCAATTGTGGGAGAACCCTCTAATTACGAGTATGCCATTGGCCATAGGGGACTTGAGTGGATAGAATTTGAGTTCACTGGAAAAGCCGCTCATGGTGGTGTCCCTAAGGAGGGTATAAACGCAATTTCAATGGCATCTAAGTTTATTCAAGCAGTTGAACGTGATTTGATTCCCAAAATTGAAGAAAGAGATAACCCATATATGGGGCCGTCGGTAATGAATTTCGGGAAAATAGTCGGTGGTACTCAGCCTTCCACAGTGGCAGATCAGTGTAGACTTCAACTTGACCGTCGCTATGTTCTGGGCGAGTCAGTGCATTCGGTTTTAGATGAATATCAGATGATTATTGATCAGCTCCGTGGCAAAATACCAGAGTTTGAATGTAAGATGACCAGAATGCCATCAAATATGATGAAAAAGTATGACCACATGTACCATTATACAGACCCTGATGAAGCAATTGTAAAGGTTGTAACTTCAGTACTGGGAAGGCACCTTAAAGAAGAACCTCAGATCACCAGAAAAAGGGGTTGGACAGATGCTGCCACCCTATCCTATTATGGCAAGATTCCCACCGTCATTACAGGACCAGGGCGTATTGAAGATTCACATACAAAGGCAGAAAAAATCAGCTTAAAAGCCCTAGAAGATTATGTGGTTTTATATGCAGAAATGGCACTTGAATTTTTAGAATAGGCATATGTCTGTGAACCCTTTATTGCCCTATTAATGAAGGGTTCACAGATTCCCCAATTTCAAGGTCATTTAGGAGGCAAGCGCATGACACTTAAAATTATAAATGGTAGTATCCCTAATTTTGATACAATGGCACTTGAAAAAAAAGACATACTGATAGATGACGGTAAGATTATTTGGATTGGTTCACATGGTGAGGACATACCTCTTAAGAATCTGGCACCCAATGCCCTAAGAAGCCAAAGCGAATCTTTTTTTGAAGACATAAAAGAAATTGATGCGTCTAATAAAATCGTTTCACCGGGTTTTATCGATATCCATATGCATGAAGAAACATTCGAAAATCATGTAAAAGAATCCCCAAAATTAGATGAATATTATGCATCGTACTATGAACTGAAAATGGGCGTTACCACCTGTGTTGCAGGTAATTGTGGTAACAACAGACAATCTGTAAAGGATTTTAAGAATTATATTGAAAAAGAAGGGGCACCAGTTAATTACATGACTTTTATTGGTCATAATTATTTGCGAAATCTAGTGGGCATTAGCGATCGTTATAGAGCCGCAAATGATAAAGAGATTGCACTGATGCAGTCTGAAATCAAGACCAATCTTGAGCATGGCATAATTGGCTTGTCCTTTGGCATAGAATACTCACCTGGCATTACTTTTGATGAAATGATTAAACTTACCCAAGCTTTTTCAAACAAGCGTTACTTGCTCTCTGCACATTTTCGAAAGGATGCTGAAGGTGCTTATGCATCAATTGAAGAGCTCGTTGAACTTTCAAAGGTAACAGGTCATCCAATGCAAGTTTCTCATATTGGATCTTGCAGCGCTTATGGTGATATGAAAAGCTCACTGGCATTGATAGAAAAGAGCAGGGCAGAAGGCCTTGATATAATGGCGGATTGCTACCCCTATGATGCCTTTGCAACCTATATTGGTTCAGCTGTATTTGATGAGGGCTGTTTTGATCGATGGCAGAGAGATTATAGTGCTATTTTGCTGACAGAAGAACCTTACAAGAACACCAGGTGTGATGAGAAGCTCTTTTATCAGGTGAGAAAATCGCATCCTGATATGATTGCTGCGGCTTTTGTAATGAATGAAACAGAAGTTGTTGAAGCCCTTAAAGCACCTTTTGTCTTTGTGGGCAGTGATTCTCTATACAAGAAAGATCAAGGACATCCTAGGGGTGCAGGCACTTTTCCAAGAGTCTTATCAAAATATGTAAGAGAAAATAATCAAATCGACATGATGACTGCACTTTGGAAAATGACTGCAGGACCTGCTAAGAGGTTAAATCTAGTGGATAAGGGGCGTATTGAAGTTGGTAAGGATGCAGATCTTGTCATTTTTGATGCTGAAAGCATCCAAGATCATGCAAGTTTTTCTGAGCCAACGCAAGCCCCATCTGGTATAGAATATGTGATTTTGAATGGTAAAATAGCGGTTAAGGCAAATCAAATAATGGACGGCAGGCTAGGAAAATATATATCTTATAAACCCATCGTCAATGCGTGAGTTGGTTAATGTATAATAGACGATGGCTTAGGAAAGAAGGGACTAAATGAATACACGTGAAATCATTGCTAAGTTCAGTGATGAAATAGGTCAAAAGACAGAAGCACTAATGCCGGAACTCATCGAGTTGAGCGAGAGCATTTATAAGGAACCGGAACTTGGAAATGAAGAGTTTGAGTCTGCCAAAAAACATATTTCATACTTAAAAAAATATGGGTTTGACATAATCCATCCTTATTTAGGGGCGAAGACAGGTTTTAAAGCGGTTTTTGAATCAAATAAAAAAGGACCTACAATTGCTTATCTCAGTGAGTATGATGCTTTGCCTGATATCGGACATGGCTGTGGTCATAACATTTTAGGGGCAACCAGTACTGGGGCAGGAATTGTTTTGAAATCAATTGTCGAAAAAATTGGAGGCACTGTGGTGGTTTTTGGAACACCAGCTGAAGAAACCAGTGGCGCTAAAGTACTATATGCAAATGAGGGGGCTTTTGATGATGTGGATATTGCACTTGTGGCACATCCAAACAGCAGTTACAACAGGAGCGGTCGTTCACTTGCAATGGAAGCAATCCAGTTTGATTATTTTGGCAAAACATCGCATGCGGCAGCAGCACCTGAGAAGGGAATTAATGCTCTAGATGCAGTGATTAACACCTTTAATAACATCAATGCTTTGAGGCAACAGACCGCACCTGATGCTCGGATACATGGCATCATAAAAAAAGGAGGTCAAGTTGCAAATGTCATTCCGGATCATACCGTTGCTCAGTTTTATGTGAGAGCACAAACCAAATCATACCTTACAGAATTGGTTGAAAAGGTCAAAGCTTGTGCTGAAGGGGCATCTATAGCTGCTGGAACCACACTTAAGATTTCAAATTATGAATACAGCTATGATAACCTGGTTACAAATGAAACACTGTCGCAACTTTTTTTAGACCAATTAGAGGTCTTTGGCATTTCAAATGTCAATGAAGCGCGAGATTCATTTGGATCACTGGATGCTGGTAATGTTAGTCATAAGTGTCCAACCATCCACCCTTATTTTGACATCGTTGGTGATACAAGTGTCGTGGCACATACGCGGGCATTTGCTGAAAGTACACTTACCCCCTATGCTTACGAAAACATGAAGCATGTCATCAGCGCATTGGTTCTCACGGGGGTACAAGTTATTGAGCAAGAGTCTCTCTTAAAAAG
>NZ_JBVBZF010000124.1:0-10089 GCF_057447755.1 Fusibacter sp.
GGTATGATGTCGTATAACGATGATATGATTAGCTTAAGTCCTAATGATTGGATAGATCATGAGTATAGGAGTGAAAATACAGTTTACCCTAGTATTAAACTTGAAAATGAGCTATTCACAAATACAGGAAATATAAGAAATACGAGAAATACAAGGTATACGGAAGATATTCATCAAATCAAATTGATCAAGAGCAATCGTATTTACGCTAATTTAAAGCACTTCATATCAAATGACCTTAAAAAGACATTTCATATTCAAAAGTCACAGGCGGATTTTTTCGGCAGAAAGAATAAACATGATGTTGAAAGTGAAGAGCCTTATAACCAAGTCAAGGCCAATGATTTTGATATTGAACTGAGTAGATTTAAGGGTTTGGTTTCAATCTATGAAACAAGTCAAATGATGTATAACAAGATCATTAGCTTATATGGTCAGAGACGACCACAGCTCAAGCAAGAAGGTATATCAAACGCCCATGAGGTCTTAACAAGTATAGATAAGACCTATTTAGACCAAGATAATTCAATATTTAAGACGTCATTGTTTAGTGATTTAAATAGGATTATGAGGAAGCAAATAGGTAAAAGCCGTGAACACATGAGCTTTAGGCAAGATGGAAAAATTGAAAATCTTAATTTCAAGCTTAGCCAAGTCCTAGAACGTCAAATTTTTGCCCAGCAGAACATGGTAAGTCAGAGCCAAGGCACAATTGATGAGATTAATAATTCAAATGGTCCATTGACCTTATTTCAAGACAGAAATATGCGGTTTGCCAATCAAATGCTTGTACAGCAAACTTTAATAGATCAAGTTACTACTGAAATGAATGACCAGGTAAAAGCTAAAATAAGTCACAAAATTGATCATAAATTTGATAAAAAATTTGATAAAAAAATAAGTGATAAAATCAATAACGATATTTTAGCCAATAAGGCCATGATGGATAATCAAGCGGAGACTGTTTACACCAGTTTTAACTTAAATGTCCAAATGGACACCAGACATCAAATTCAAATGACCTTAAACCAGTTGAAAAACAATCAAGCTAAGCTCACAGGCAAGCATAAAATAGGCCTTTTAAACCAAGGTAAATCCATAAGCTCCCAAGCCAATTTAAGGGCTGAGGGAAACAAGACCATCAAGTGGTATTCAAATCGGTGGACAAATGCGATTACATTAAAGAATGAGGCTTCGAGAATAAAGCTTTCCATCAATCCTAAATACCTTCAGGAATATGTTAAACCCATTCTCAACAAGCCTATGGCGACTACAATTTTAGAGCCTGAAAGTCTTAGAAATGACGATTTTAATGAAGCTGATAAAAAGACAAGTACTAAGGTCAAGGGCAGAAAACGCAAAAAAGCAGACAAGAAAAGAGCAGACCTGGAACACCAAAGACAAGTCGAGCTGGCAAATATGCCTCAAATGCCCGTCCTCCTACCTGCATACACCTATAAGTCATTAAGGGCGTCCTTGCAAAAGCTGGATGAGGTAAAGGTTCATCATTACAACAGTCAATTTGAACGACGCTTCACGAGGTCAAAGGAAGTTAAATTAAATGGCGAAGTAGAGCGCACAATCCGTTCCATTATAAGAGGCAATAAGACCATACAGAGAAATCTTCAGGTCATCCATGAAATTAAAACACCGACTAAAATAGCCAACAACCTTCAAATGCGTCATGAAAACATCAAGCGACAAACCCAAGTACAAATGATGCATCAAACTGAACAGAATATTCAATATGAAGAAAAAGCGGTTATGCCTTTGGCATACAAAACAGTGGAAAAGGAAATCATACGTGAAATTATGGCATCACCAGAAATGGAAGCCCTCAATCAAGTTGTCATAGAACCAAATGAAATTGAAACCACTTTGAATACACCACCATCCCAGCCCCAAGTCAATATAGATAAGATTGCAGATCAAGTCTATAAAAGGGTGACTGAGCGTATAGAACGGGAGCGCAGAAGAAGGGGATTATAGGAGGTAGCATATGGCACTTAAGAAAGCCAAGATATCCATATTGGGAGAAAAGATCAAGGAAGAGTTCGACTGTCTTTTCAATCCAAGTGAATATAAAATCACAAATGAAAAAACCTATTCATGGGCAAGTCCAATCGGTGTTGACCAGCCTGTCAAGCAGTACAAGGGGAGCACTGTGCCAACACTTGATATTGAGCTGTTCTTTGATACCTATATGACGCCTGATGCTGAGGATAAGAAAGAGGATGTTCGAAAATATACCGACAAGCTTTTAAAGGCCATGTCAGTAGATGCCGGACTCCATGAGCCGCCAGAAGTGAGAATTGTTTGGGGGTCTTTAGATTTTCAAGGCGTTATCAGTAAAGCGGTTTCTACTTATACTATGTTTTTAGAATCCGGTAAACCCGTGAGGGCCAAGGTCTCTCTAACCGTTCAAGCCACCGAGACCATGGAGGAACAATTAAAGAAGACCCCTCTTGAATCACCAGACCGAACCAAACACCGCAGGGTCAATCAAAACGAATCCTTATGGATGCTTGCAAGTCAAGAATATAAAGATCCAAGAATGTGGAAAATCATCGCAAAAGAAAATAGAATAGCAAATCCACGAAATCTCAAGAGTGGGCAAGTGATGAAAATTCCTTCCATTGACTAACTAGGGGAGGCAAAATGGGTACTTTAAAATATGATGATCTCTCAAAAAAATATTTAGAATTCGATGTGCCAACCTATAAAATCAAAATTGATGGCAAGGAATTGCCTCAATCTGAGATCACGGTTTCTAACATCGAGGTCAACATCAGTACGGGCTTTGAAGCCAGTATGTGTTCTTTTGAGGCTTATGAACTTTATGATATTGATGAGCGGTCCTTTGATGCCAAACTCATGAAAGACTTTTTCGCCTTGGGAAAGGAAGTTGAAGTTTCACTTGGCTATATTGAAACGACACTGGTCTTTAAGGGCTATATTGAGACCGTCAAAGCAGTATTTTCCGAGTTTAGTTTTCCCTATATTGCAGTGGAATGTCTGGATGTAAAAGGCCTCATGATGCATGGTAACAAATCCGCTGCCATGAACCTAGGCAGCTATACAGATGCCGTTAGTAGTATACTCGGAAATTATGGGTCGCTGGCAGGCACAAAGACTGTGGATGCCAGTACAACACTTGAAAGAGAAATTCAGCAAAACAAAGAAACGGATTATGCTTTTTTATGTCGAGTGGCAAAGAGCATCAACTACGAATTCTTCGTACTTCAGGGTAAGGTCTACTTTAGAAAACCGGCCTACAGTGATATGACACCCCAAATTTTATACGAATGGGGGCAAATGCTCGTCTCATTCAACCAAACGAGAACCCTTTCAAAGTATGTCAACAAGGTGACCGTTAAAGGCTATGATGATGTTGAGCATAAGATGATTGAAAGTACCGCATCTGCACCCGAAAAAATTGGCGCTGGAAAAACCAAGCCCGATAAGTTTTCATCACAGTTAAAGTCCTCGGTATCCGTGATTGTGGATATGGAAATTAACACGGTGGAAGAGGCCAAGGAAAGGGCTGAAGCAGAGTTAACTCAGCGGAGCTTCAACTTCATAACAGGCTATGGAAAGTCTGTGGGCCTTCCAGAGCTAGTACCAGGTAAATACATTGAAATCAAGAGCTTTGATGGCGATGTGGACAATAAATACTACGTAACAAAGGTCGTTCATAAACTAAGTGATGGTGAATATACAACAGAATTTGAAGCAGGAGTGAATATGCTATGAGTATGTATGACTTATTTTTCGATACAAATGAACGCAGTGACAATCGCATGTATGGCCTAACCCTTGGGATTGTAAGCAACACCGAAGACCCAGATGGACTAGGCCGCATAAAGGTAAAATTGCCACTTAGAGATGATTCTGAAACTGAATCCGCTTGGGCAAGGGTAATCGTCCCTTTTGCAGGCAAGGAAATGGGGGCTTATTTAATTCCAGATGTTGGTGATGAAGTGATTGTGGCCTTTATTGGGGGACAACTTGAAAAACCCCTTATCGTAGGTGGCGTTTGGAGCAAGAATGTAAAACCACCCATGGGCAATGAAGAGGGTAAAAACCTGACAAAGATGATCAAGACCAAAAGTGGCCATGAGCTCACATTCTTTGATGAAAAGGACAAGGGTAAAATCACCTTGAAATCTTCTAAAGGTTATCTTGTGGAGATGGATGAAGAGAATAAAAAACTGACGGTAAAAGATCCTGATGGGAAGAATAAGATAGAAATGTCAACGAGTGATGGCAAAATTGCCATTGAAGCAGAGAAAAAAATTGAACTTAAGTCGGGCGGGTCCAGTATCATCATCGATGGCACTGGCAACAAGATCTCGATCAAGTCAAATACCATAGAAGTCAAAGGCCTACAGGTCAATGTCAAGGGTGATACGACCGTGAAGCTTGAATCTGGAGCAACTATGGAAATTAAAGCCGGTGCGATTTCACAAATCAAGGGCAATCCTGTGTCAATTAACTAAAAGTCTTTAAAATAAAGGAGGTTATGGCATGAGTGATCAATTCGAGTCCTTCTTAGGGCGTGGTTGGAAGTTTCCTGTAAAAGTAGATGCACAAACCGGCAAGGTTCTAACCTCCGAATACGAAGAGGATATCGTAGAAGCCATTAAAATCATCATAAGCACACGTAAAGGCGAACGCGTCATGCGACCAGACTTTGGCTGTGACATCTTTAAGCACCTCTTTGACGTAGTGGATTACACGCTGCTCAAGCAGATGGAAAATACAGTGAAGAATGCACTTATTGCATGGGAACCTAGAATTACGGACATTGAGGTTGAAGCTATCGTAGATCCAAAGTCAGCAGAGCGCGTTGACCTCCACATTGCATATGTGGTAAGGACCACAAACAATCCATTTAACTTAGTCTATCCGTTCTATATCAATGAGGGGAATATCTAATCAAGACCCTTGAAAGAGGTTAAATCATGAACTATTTTGATCTTAAGAATATGACCAGAGCCCAATTGATAGAAACCTTAGAGACACTCAGTAAGTCTTATACGCCTGAGTGGCATTTTGATGTTAAAAATCCTGATTTAGGATCAGCATTGGCCTTAATCTATGCGGATATGATGTACGAGACTGTAAAAAAAGCGGAAATGATGCCTGATAAGCACTATATCGATTTCTTAAATCTACTCAATCCCGTTCAAAAGCCTTCAAAAGGGGCAAAAGGCTATGTCACCTTTACCTTGAGTGAAGGGACCAAGGAGGGTGTTGGGATTAGTGCTGGCAAGCAACTCGTGGGTGAGAGCGATGCTGAGGAAACCCTTATTTTTGAGACAAGAGATGATTTGATGATCGTGCCTTCACAGCTAGAGAACTTGATCATGGTCAACTCTGAAACGGACGAAATAGACCATTGTTATGATCTTAATCGAGACGATGTCCTTAATCCGCTTTACCTTGTACAATCACCTGTTTCAACCAATCTTCAAATCCATGAACTCATTATCTCTCATGAGGATGCCTTGATGGTAAAAAATGCCCTTGGCATAGAAATTTACATAAACGACCCTCAAAACAAGCTCAGAAGAGACATGACACTTGGACAATTATCTGATAAATCGCAAGTGGAATGGCTGTATTTGAATAAAGAAACATGGCTGCCATTTGAAGAATATGTCGCCACAGATCACGGCATTATGCTTAAAAACAGCAAAAGTATAATGCTGGAAACACCGGAAATCAAATTAAAAATGAAATCTGCCACAGAACTTATTTGTGATGAAATAAAAGTCAATCCAATTTCAAACATCATTAAACCGGACCAGCTTTACTGTAATGAGATTGAACTTCCAGAAAAGGATTTCATGATGTTTGGTACGCAATTCTTTGCCTATGATGCCCTTTACATAGCCAGTAGAGAGCTTTTGACCAAGAAGGGGAGCCATGTATCCATATCCTTTGAGTACCTTTTAGAGCCCCATAAAACACCTTTTGACTTACCACCACAGAACATCAAATGGAAAAATGTCCTTAAGAAATCAGATTTAAAAGACCCTGTTGTGAAAAAAATCATCATATCAGACTTAATCCTTGAGTATTGGAATGGCGTAGGTTGGTCAAAACTCGAAACTGAAAACTTCAATAGAAAGATGTTTGCAAGTGATCATGACGAACCCATCAAGGAAACGATTTCATTTATCTGTCCAGACGATTTGATGCAAACAACTGTTGGCGCTTATGAAAACTACTGGATTAGACTACGAATCCTAAAGGTTGAAAATGCGTATACAACACTTGGTGATTATATAGCCCCTAAGCTTAGATGGCTTAAACTGCATTATGTTTATGACAATCATGGGGTTTTACCTCAGGCAATCCATCGCCATGAGTTTATGACCTATGAAACCCTGTCACTAGACAAGAAACCCCTAAAGCTCTTTAGCGATTATGGTGAGTTAGATGCCAAAGCCCTTTATTTGCAATTTAACCAACCCCTATTGGGAGCACCCATTAAACTGCTCTTTGATATTGGGACCATCACAGGTCTTGAAAGCAACCTATTTAAATGGCAGATGCTCAATCGAGTTGCCAACAAATTAAAATGGGTGGATATAGATGTTGTGGATGATACAAAGTCCTTTCATGAAACAGGCCTTGTCACTTTAATTGGAGATGAAGCCCATGCAAAAGCAAGACTCTTTAGCAAAGAAGGCTATTGGCTTAGAGTGATTCAGACAAAACCGGGAACCTTGCCTGTTCTGTTAAAGGGCATTCATTTAAACAGTGTCAATGTGACACAGATGGAAACCAAACAGAGTCAGTACTTTAGTTTAAGACAACATGAATATCATAAAGAAATGAAACTCAATTATGAGAATCTAGAGTCATTGTCCGTTTGGGTCAATGAGTTATCCATCCCAGTGGAAGATATCAAAAAAACCAAACACCCTTATGTGCAAGAGTTCAGCGTAGATGGCACTCTGGAAGCACTTTGGGTTAAATGGCTTCCATATGACAGCTTCTCAGAAATGGGACCTGAAACCAGGGGCTATGTTTCAAATTGCTTTGAAGGCAGTTTGCAATTTGGTGATTCAATCCATGGCTACTTGCCAGAGGGGACGCTGGAAAACAACGTCCGTGTGGACTATATGGTCAATCTAGGAGAATACGGCAATGTTGAGGCTTATGAAGTCAAACGCCTTGCCCAATCCATTTCAAATATCAATACCGTTTTTAATCCTGTACCATTTCAAGGTGGACATGCACCTGAATCCAGAAAACGCGCCCTCAACCGCATCTCTGAAGCCATCCATCACAGGGGTCGTGCCCGATCAACAAGGGATTTTGATGCATTGATTCTTGCCTCTGAGTATGACATTAAGGAAGTTTTAACGCTTTCAGGCATAGACGCGTTTGGCAGACCTTCCATTGGAAAAGTAACTAGTGTAATTTTGCCAAGATCAGAAGCCTATATGCAAGATTACTTTAGGGCTTTAAAAGAGAAAATTAAAATGCATCTCCAAGATAAATTACCGAGCACTTTAAAATTTGGCTATAACTATTTCATCATAGAGCCTATGTACGTCACCATAGATGTCCACTTTAAGGGTAGAATTCAAGACGCATCAGATTATCTACCAACCTTCAACGCTGTTGAACGTATCATTCAGCTTTATCTTGATACACATGCAGGCAACAAAAATGGACAGGGCTGGCATATAGGCGACTTACCAGATGAACAGTATTTACTCAGTCAAATCCAGTTGGTAGAGACTTTAAAGGATATAAACTTGTTGGTATTGAATGCGAAGATTCAAGATGGGTATCAGTTAAAGGAGATTGCCATCAAGGACTTAAGGCAATATCCACACATCGTCATCAAAAACGGGAACCATGCCATTTCACTTAAATAGCCATAGGGAGGTACATCATGATTAAAAACCTTAATCTTGATGATCAGAATTTCGATATAATCGTGGAGAACGCCAGAAAAGCCATACGGAAGTATGCGCCATATTGGACGGATGAAAACGCCCATGATCCGGGCATAACCATGATCGAACTCTTTGCATGGTTAAAAGAGATGCTCCAATACTACATGGATCAAACCACAGAGCCACTTGAATATCAATTTCTCAAGCTCTTTGGCATCAGTCGAGATTATGGGGCACCTGCAGAGGTGATTGCCAAGGTTTCACATATGGAAAACGCAGGTGAATTGCCATACAAGACTAGATTTTCAAAAGGTCGCTTTAGCTTTGAAACCATAAGACCTTATAAGATAGACCCCTCAAGCATCAGTGATGTTCTTACCGAGGAAGAAAATGGTCGCCTTAAATCAGTCTATAAGGTAATCGACAATGGCCTTACCATTTATCCTTTTGGCAAAGTACCCACAGTAGACAAGAGTATCTATATAGCATTCGATGCCCCTCATGAAATCGGTCAAACTTATGAGCTCTACTTTAAAATGTATGACGCTTATGAGATCAAGCGCAATCCCATTGGCAAGACAAACGACTTTATTTCCCTAAGTCAAGTGGAGTGGTCCTATAAAGCTGACTCGGGTATTTGGGAGCCTCTTGAGATCAAGAAGGATGAAACCTATGGACTTTTAACTAGCGGTTTGTTAACCTATGCACTAAAAGACACCATAGCCCCAGCGAATGAGGGCTTTCAAATAAGATGTAGGTTAATCGCAGAGAATTATGATGTGCCGCCGCGGGTGGTGAATGTCTATAACCGTATTATTCAGCTAAAACAGACAGAAACCGTACCAACACTTTTATTTGATGCCACAGGATTTCCAGATCAAGTCTTAGAACTGCCTCATGAGGATATTTATTATCCGAGCATCTGCCTATCGGTTTATGATCCCATATTAGGGGAATGGCAAGCCTGGAAGGCAGTAGATGCCCTCCATGAAGCCGGAAAGGAAGACTTGTGCTATACTTATGATCCTCAAAACCACAGTATAAGGTTTGGCAACAATAAAAACGGTCGTATCCCTGAGAAGGGCGTTGAAGTCATAAAAATCGACCATCTTGAGCGTTCGCTCCTTAATCATGGCAATATTGCAATCGATACTTTAAGCTCAGATTCAGGTGAAATCCTTTTAGAGAGCTTGACCAATGCAGTTGGTGGCAGACCTATAAAGACACTTGATGAAATGAAAGCTGAATTGTATGATCAAATGAACCGTACAAGTGTTGCCGTTACAGATGATGACTATGAAATTATTTTAAAGAACACACCAGGCTTGATGATTGAAACCACAAAGTGTTTGCCACTTTATAGACCAGGTCTTCAGGATTATCCAAATCGACTTGTGGATAATGAAGTATCCGTTCTGGTGGTGCCATATCCTCAAAGCCGGTTAAATAAAGGCTACATTCAAAATCTGAGAAAAGAAATTGAAAAGCACCGAATGATTACCACCGATGTTCATATCCTCAATCCAGTTTATTATGAGATCGGTGTTTATATGGAACTCAAATCCAGCCATGATCATAAGGTCATGGAGACCCTCATAGAAAATACCATTAGGGCTTATTATAAAAATGACTTTGGTCAGAATGTATCAAAGAGTCAGTTTTATCAGCTCTTATCAGAGATACAAGGTGTCGAGACCATTCACAGCATTAGACTTTCGAGCATGCAGCCACTCTCAAAGACAAAACTTGGAGATTTAGAGATACCGCCATTTGGTATCGGTGAAGTTCAGAAAATTGAGATTGTGTGGTTGGAAGATTAAGGAGGCATCACTTTGAACTCATTTTTAAGAATAGAAACAATGAGAGAATGGCAAAAAGGTTATTGGCAAGACCTGTCCATAGATGAAAAAGGTGTCTCCCTTAACCATGGTGCAGGGTGTTATATTGGTGCAATCATTGATACCAATGAATACGAACACCAGTGGCAAAGGATACGGATACACCGTGAACCACGTGTGGAATCCAAAGTGATCTTCTACACCGTGGCTCTTGACCAGCTATTGGTTCAAGATGGTAAGGTCCTGATTGATGTTAAAGAAGCCATCGAGAAAAAAGCCCTCGCGCCATATTCCTTGATTGAAAAACTAAAGCTTTTGAATCCTCAAAA
>NZ_JBVBZF010000125.1:0-10036 GCF_057447755.1 Fusibacter sp.
AAGGATAAGTGTTTTTCAGCAGCTTGATCAAGCGAATCTGCAAATGGCACTAGGGCATCGATTAGGGTCTTGTCGCCTACCACAGCACCACGGCCAAATGAACGCTCACCAGTGGCTTGGATTGAGGTCACACTTGCCTGTATCATATCGGCAAAGTCCTTCAAGGATAAATCGGTGACCTTGCCTGCAGATTTTCCGGCACCCCTGAATGCTGAGCCCCAAATTGGACCGGATGCACCACCACAGTATTCCATGATGATTAAGGAGCAGCTGTCTAAGAAATCACCTATGGTCTTAGAGTCCGTGATAAGGGATTTCCATTCGCGTTTAAGTTGGCGGAAACCCTTGGCAACACTCATTCCAAAGTCCCCATCGCCAGCATGTGAATCAAGCTCGCAGAAGGCGACCTCGTTTTTAATGATGCAGTCACTCATGGCATCAATGGCATAAATCAGATTGTTGAGTGAAAAGCGTTCATTTTCAATTTTGGCGAATGTCTCCTTAGTTTCAAGTGTATAGGATACGCCGTTATTTGATTCTTGGCTGTCTGTGGAAAGCGGTGTGTACTCAGTTTGTTCCACAGGACCATAAACATTAAAGCCCGGTGTTTTTGAAGGTGCATCTAAAAGTGTTTTTAACGTGTCATCTAGCTTTAAGATGGAAACAGATGCACCTAGCATATCGATGGAAGTCATGTAGTTGCCTACGAATATTCTGTGAATGACCACATCTGTTTTTGAAAGGGCTTTGCAAATCGCATGGTTTAAGAGGTAGAGCTCCTGAAGCGGTGTGCTGCCAAAGCCATTAACCATCAATGCGATTTCACCTTGCGTCATTGACAGTGAGTCCAGTAGACTAGGGACCATTCTTTCCGCCAATTCATCTGCAGTAATGATTTTTTCCCTTTGGATACCAGGCTCGCCGTGGATGCCAACACCGTATTCCATTTCGTCTTCTGCGATTGCAAAAGTTGGTGTTCCCTTAGCTGGCACGGTACATGAGCTAAAGGCAAATCCAATGCTCTTAACATTTTGTGCTGCTTTTTCTGCCACAGCTTTGACCTCTTCAAGGGTCTTGCCCTCTTCTGCCAAAGCACCAGCGATTTTATGAACAAATACGGTGCCTGCAACGCCTCTTCGGCCCACAGTATATAGGGAATCCTGTACGGCGATATCGTCGTCAACTTTGATGTAATCTACCTTGATCCCATCTTCGTCAGCCAAGTGCGCTGCGTTTTTAAAATTCATCATGTCCCCACTATAGTTTTTAATGATGAGGAGTGTCCCCTTGTTGCTGGTGGTCTCTCGAATCGCCTGATAGACTTGGATCTGTGAGGGTGATGCAAATACATCCCCACAAACAGCGGCATCCAGCATCCCTTGCCCAACAAAACCGGCATGAGCAGGTTCATGGCCACTGCCACCGCCACTGATGAGAGTCACTTTTTCCTTATTGATGTCTCTTTTTTTTACAACTTTGAATTTTTCAATAAATTGAAGTTCAGGATGTGCAAGTTCTATCCCTTTACACATTTCAAATACTAAATTTTCTGGTTTGTTAATGATCTTTTTCATGAATATTCGTCCCTTTCTAGAGTACTTTTATCTTTAAAATCCTTTTCAGTAATGCTTTAAATCCTAAAACGCGAAATGACCTTATTGAGATCTAGTGCAATGAGATTCAAGGCCTTTCCAGCCTGTTCTATTTCATTGATTTTATCTGTTTGTTCTTCTATGGAAGCAGTTGTTTCCTCAGTGCTGGCTGCATTTTCCTCAGAGATGGCGGATAAATCACGAATGACATCCAGAACATTGTTCTTGCATTGGATCATGGCTTGATTCAGAGTGTTGAGGGCACTTAAGCCCTGATTGACACTGTCAAGTGACATGGAAATGTCAGAGAATTTAGATTCGGTTTCTCTAACACTTGCAGATTGTTCAAATACAACTTGGCCCACCTCTTCCATGGCCTTGACAGCCTTGTTTGAGTTTGACTTCAGCTGTGTTATAAGTGCGTGGATTTCTGATGAGAACTGGGCTGACTGCTCAGCGAGTTTTCGAATCTCATCGGCAACCACAGCAAAGCCTTTTCCAGATTCTCCAGCTCTAGCGGCCTCTATGGCTGCATTTAGAGCCAAAAGGTTAGTTTGATCTGCAATACTGCTGATCATTTGGCTAGAGGATTCGATGGCATCTGCATCCTTGGAGTTACTTTCAATCAAGTCTTGAATGGTCTTGTTGGCAGTCTCGCTTCTCTGTGTGGCCAATGTCAAGGACTTAATAATCTTATCGCCCGAAGCCTGCTGGTTATGGATGTCTGAAGCAAATTGGTTAAGGGTATCCAGCTGTTCGAGTGTTTTTGCAATTTGCTCATCCAAAAGCCCCATTTGTACAGCTGCATTTTCGGTTTGCTCTGCTTGCTCTCCAGCACCCTGAGCGATAGCTTCAATGGTTTGACTTACTTCCACAGCTGAAACAGAAACTTTTGTGGCCAAGGTGACAAAGTTGTTTGAATAAAGGCTTACCTTTTCAGTGGTTGCAAGAACCTCTCTTATAAAGTCACTCACATTCTCCTGCATGGCGATCAAGGCCTTGGTCATGGTGCCGAGTTCATCTTTTCTTTTAGACAGCTTTAAGTGATCGGTGCTTGTATTGGCTGTGAAATCCAATGAACTCAATGTTTTGACGCTTTCTGTAATGGACAGTATTGGCCTTGTAATCATGGTGGAAAGTACAAAGAGTAAAGTCGCCAAAAATATTAGAAGGAGGCCGCTAATTAAGAAGATTCTGAGGATAAACGAATAGATATCCTCAAAGATTTCAGATTCTGGAACGACTGTGCCATAAGCCCAGTAAGTTTGATTTTTTCCGATTTTTAAGGGCGTAAAGGTTTGATATAGGCGATCACCTGTGGCATCGTCAACCATGGTTTCAAAATAATTTTGTCCTGATGCCATGGCCGTTTGTAGTGCCTGGTCATTGGCAAGCGCCTCAAGTCTTCCACCGATGAGTGTTTCATCCTTATGTGAAGCGATCAAGCCCTGGTCTGTAATTAATTGACCGTATCCTGACTCATAAAATTTTAATGCCTGCGTAATTTCCTGGAGTCTGTCTATGGTGAGATCCACACCAGCAACACCGACGATTCGAGACTTGTAGTAAACTGGGGCCGTAATGCTGATCATATGAACTGTTTCACCATTTATGTCAAAGGTGTTGGGCTGGGTGATATATTCCTCACCGGTTGTAAGACTGTGTAGATAGTTGTCCCCATATACAGGATCGTTGTAATAACTGAGAAAATGATGCTGGATCGAATCGTCTTGACGATAAAAATAGGGGATAAAACGGCCTGACATGTCATGCCCAGTGGTGTTTCTAAAAGCATCGTCATTGCCATCAAAGGTATTGGGCTCAAAGCCCATCCAGACTGCATGAAAACCAGGATTCTCATCCATAATGCGCATGAGCATTGATTCGGCAGCGGATCGAGAGGGCATGTCGTTTGATATATAGGCGGACATGACATTTGCCAGCGTTCTAGCGGCATCCGAAGCGACTTCAAGCTCTGCTTTTATCTCGTTACCGGTTTCGCCGGACACCACTAAGGCGTATGCCAAAGTTGTGTCTTTCTGGCTCGTGTACATATTGACTGAGATATAGCCAATGATTATTATAAAACCCAAAAAGACAGGTGTCAGAATCATAATGAGTGTTTTGCTACGAAAATTCATATAAACCCCTTTGTGTGTTTCTAATCAATATTTCTAGATAAACACCGGGTAGCGTGGTGGCTACCCGATGGATGATCCCTATAATCTTTCAGCTTTGAAGGCTTTACCAATAACATCTGCGGTTTTAATTGCAGCAGCGACTGCTTCAACCGTAATCGGGAAAGGCATAGAATGAACAGATTCTTCAGGTATACATGCTTTTTCAGCAACTTCTTGAAGCTCTTGGTCTGTAAGTGAATCTACACCGATATCGCTTAGACATACGGGTAGTCCAACGCTTAGACAGAAAGATAGGACTTCATTTATTTCTTCAGCAGGTGCATTTTCTAGTACCAATTGGACCAAGGTTCCAAAGGCAACTTTTTCGCCATGGAAGTACTTGTGAGTGCCTTCAAGTATGGTTAAGCCATCGTGAACCGCATGTGCAGCTGCCAGACCACCACTTTCAAAGCCTAAACCAGAAAGCAATGAGTTTGCTTCGATGATATTTTCAAGGGCAGGTGTCACTTGGTTGACATCACTCGCTTGTTTTGCCTTTAAGCCGTCTGATAAAAGCGTCTCGTAGCAGAGCTTTGCAAGGGCAAATGCAGTATTTGTGCCTTTGGCTGGTCCACAATAGCCCTCTCTAAAGCCACATGGTAGGCCTGCGTTTACGTTGGCATAAGCATTTCTGGTTGCACGAGCTTCAAAATAAGTTGAGAGCGCATCCCCCATGCCCGATACTAAAAAGCGAGTAGGTGCATTTGCAATAACTGTGGTATCAACGAGGACAACACTTGGATTCTGACTGAAATAAGCATAGTCATCAAATGCGCCATCTGGCGTATAAAGGACCGCTGAGTGGCTAGTTGGTGCATCTGTAGCTGCAATCGTCGGACAAATAATCAAGGCATTCCCCTTGGCAACACACTTTGCTGTGTCAATGGCTTTACCGCCTCCGAGGCCAATGGTACAAGCACACTTGTTTTCGAGTGCAACTTCTTCTAGTCTTTTAACTTCCTCTCTTGAACATTCGCCACCAAAGTTGCTTTCTACAAATTTTATACCGAACTTTTTCTCAGTAGCTTCAAGTTTTGACTTAACTCTTTTTACATCCTCAGCATGAGCGATCAATAGAGCGGACTCCCCAAATGTTTTAACAAAGTAGCCTAGATTTAAAAGTTCATTTTCCCCTTGAACATATTTTGATGGTGATATAAATGCTTTTCTCATAATAAAAAACCCTCCTTAAATTTTTGTACCTTACAAATAAGTATAGGAAAGTTTTAATTTTAGTACATTAGAGACAAATGGACAGTCATATGAGAATTTGGTAGAAAAATTTTGTCGACTTACATCAATATAATTGCATTATGACAAAATATTACTATGATTTTTCCTACATTATGGCCTAAAAACCCTTGACGTTGGGATTAACTTTATCCCTTGCATTAGTTGAAATCAAGCGGTTTTACCTTGAGCGCTTATTAAAAATAGGGCTTAAAAGCACGTGAATGTTCACTGTTTCAATCTTGTAAATTGTCTGAATATTTGTGTTGACAGCCCATCTATTGGTCGATATAATGAGGGAGAAACGAATTAGTTAAATGAGTTAATTAATTCAAGTTAAAAAGTTGTCAAATCTTCATAAGATTGAAAATAAAGGGTTTCAATGTATTTGCATATAGTTAAGTGAGTTTACTAAATCATAAATTGCATTATACTGCACACTGTATACAAGAATAAATTTAGATAGGAAACAGTCATGTCAAAGAGGGGTTTAAATTCAAATGACGTCAAAAAAAGAAATAGAAGCAAGGTTCTTAAGATTTTAAGAAACGGACGTGATATTTCAAGAAAAGACTTATCGGATCAGATGGGCTTGACCAAAGCGGGTATATCAGCAATTGTCTCTGAAATGATAGAAGAAGGCGTTATTGTCGAAACGGGCAGTCAAGAAAACAGTGGCATCGGTAGGAATAAAATTACCTTGGAAATCAATAAACAGTTTGGTTATGCATTGGGTCTCTCATTAGCCGAAACACATTTGACCCTATTGATTTCAAACGTCCTAGGTGAGGCCATAGACATTTATACAATCGCATATTCGGATCTTGACGCACCAGATGCTGAAGGCATCGTAAAACTTATTGTTGAAAAAAGTCTCTACCTTTTATGGAACAACAACATCGACAAAAATGCCATATTGGGTATTGGCGTGGGTTACATTGGTGGTCTGAAGAACATCGATATTGATTGGCTAAAGAAAACCTTAGAACAAGAGCTTCAGATCAGTGTTATCTCTGACAATAATGTCAAAGCCTTGGCCTTGTCTCAAATGGATTTTGCACAACAGGAGGAAAGTGAGAATTTTCTCTTTGTAAAGTATGGTCCTGGACTTGGTATGGCAATTGTTCAGAAGGGCTCCATAATAGAGGGCGTGGATAACAGAGCAGGTGAAATTGGACATACCATTGTCCTGCCAAATGCCGATACGGTCTGCAGATGTGGACGAAAAGGCTGTCTTGAGTCCTTGATCTCTGAGAAGGGGATCATCCGTGATTTAGAGGATAAGGGTCAACAGTATTTATCACTTATTGTGGATAAGAAGAGGTCTATTATAGATTATCAACAGGTGAACACCTTAATGGTTGAGGGGGATGAAACCATCCTCTCCATATTTGAACCAAGATACGATTATTTTGCAAAATCTTTGGCAAACAGCATTATTTTGTTTAATCCGGAAAATGTCTGTGTCTATGGGTCTATTTTTAATCAGCATGAGATCTTCAACCGAATCTTAAGCCGATTAGAGGATTACCTAGGGCCTAATACAAAGGTCAGAGTGAGATTATCGAATTTAGAGCCAAACAACAGTGCCGTTGGGCCTGTGGCATTGGTTCTGAGATCAAAGTTTTATAATACGGGGGCTTATGCTGAAAAACCTGTGTTATAGACACCTTACTGGGGTGGTAAATGGCTCATTTGCCATAAAAAATAAATAAAGATATAAGGGGAAAGAAGATGAAAAGAGTGTTTAAGATGTTATTTGTTTGCATCATGATTACTTCAATGATGCTCATGACTGTAGGCTGTCAACCAAAAACAGAAGCTCCTGCTCCAGCAGCACCTGAAGCAACCACAGAGCAAGCTTCTACAGAACAAGCAGCACCTGAAACAACAACTTCAGGCAAAACAGAAGTTGTAAAAATTATTTGTCCTTACGGTGTCGGCGGAACGGCAGATGCAATTGCGCGTAAATACGCAAAAGTTGCTGGCGATTTATACCCAGAGTATGAGTTCGTCGTAGAACAAAAAACAGGTGGCGACGGTTTCGTTGCAGCTGCTTACTATCAAAATGTTGATCCAAATGCCAAAGAATTATTTGTTCTTGGTTATGGAAATGCATACAGACATGAAATTGGTAAGAAATATGGCACTGAGCAAGTTCCATATGATTTAGCAGCATTCCTTCCAATTGCAACTGTGGATGATAGAACTTGGATTCTATACGGAAAACCTGGTACAACTTTAGCAGAAGTTCTTACTAAGGCAAAAGAAGGTAGCTTAAAAATGTCAGGTGGTAACCCACTTTCTGACCCACATTTAGCACTTGGTTCTTTAATCGCACTTGAAGGCGGTAAAGTAACTGTTGTTGGTTATGATGGTGGTGCTGCTCAAAAGCAAGGTCTTGTAAGTGGCGAAGTTGATGTTTTTGTTGGTACAACTCAAGCGGGTATGGAAGAAGTTGAAGCAGGTACTTTAATTCCGATTCTTGCTTTCTCTGACAGAGCATTCAATGGCTTTAAGGGCCCTGAAGGCGCAATCAGCGTGCCAAGCTTAGTAGAAAACAAACATGCAGACTTAGATGCAGCTAAAGACTATACTGGATCAATCCTACCAGCTGGCGGTTTTATTGCTGGTAGAACAGGTACAGATCCTGCTTGGTCGGCTAAAGTTGCTGAAATCAGTCAAGCCGTTTGGGCGACACCTGAGTACAGCGATTGGATTCAAGAAATTGGCTTAAACAAATTTGAACTCTACGGAGATGATGCAGTTGCATTTTTAGGAACTGCAATTGATAAGGCGATTGTTGCATATCAATTATTAAGTGGAAAGTAATTTCTTTTAGGTTTATCAACAAATATAAAGGGAATCGCGTCAGTGATTCCCTCTATTTTGGATATTTATGGGGGAGAAGATGAAAATCAGAACAAACCTGGTCAGTGGTATTTTGTTTGCTATCTTAAGTGTTATTTTCATTGCGTTGGTACCGTCGCAGGTGGCGATTCCAGCATACGACAATGGTGGTCCGAGTCCTCGAATCATTCCTTATCTTGTGCTATACGGTATCTTACTTTGTTCAATCGGTTTGATCATTCAAAGTCTTGTGTTTAAAAAGGAAAAAATCGTTGAATTTGATCTTAATATTGAATGGGCATCTATCAAGATGATCGTTCTCATGATTTTATTTGGCGTTGTCATGTTAAACTTTGGGTTTATTATAGGTGTTGCCGTCGTTCTTCCGATGATGCTGTATACGCTGGGTGAGCGCAAGCCGTTCATTTATCTTTTCACAGTGGCAGGCGGCATCGGCGTCTATTATCTCTTTATTGAAGTGTTCAATATTTCACTTCCCGTGATTGGAGGCTAGACTATGGAAGCAATTTTTAGTGGACTTATGGAGGTTTTGACCCTTTACAATTTAACGGTCATTGTCCTATCAATTATATTGGGGATGGTAGTAGGTTGTATCCCCGGACTAACCGTAACACTTGGTATTATCCTTTTGTTACCTTTAACGTATTCTTTTTCATCAGCATCAACAGCAATTATTGCACTCTTAAGTGTTTATGTAGGCGGAATGTATGGGGGCTCCATTAGTGCCATACTACTCAACACGCCGGGAACCAATGCCGCCATTGCGACAACCTTTGATGGATATCCCTTGGCGAAAAAGGGAAAAGTAAAGAAGGCACTTGATGTTTCCCTATATGCATCTGTAGTAGGTGGTGTTATTGCAGCGGTTGTCCTCTTATTTACTTCCGGCCTGATTTCAAAAATGGTTTCGAATTTTACATCGACTGAATACTTTGCACTGGCGATTTTAGGCTTATCACTCATTGCAGGTGTCAGTGGTGACAACATATTTAAAGGCATTATCGGGGGATTAATGGGTCTCTTTATCTCCGTGATCGGTCTCGATTATGTTACAGGCGTTTCAAGATTTTCATTTGGCACCATGCTCTTTTATGAAGGCCTTTCCATCATGCCAGCCATGATTGCCTTTATCGCCTTGACGCAGGTCATGATAAAATCCAGGGATTTCATCAATACCAAGGGTCAAATGGGAGACATCTCAAAAATCGATAAAGAGGGTATGACCAAGGAAGAACGTAAATCCATTATGCCAGCGATTTTCAGATCCACGGCAATTGCATCCCTTATCGGTACAATGCCGGGTGTAGGCGGTGGTGTGGCACAGTTCCTCTGTTATAACGAAGTCAAGCGTGCTTCAAAGCATCCAGAGCTCTTTGGTAAGGGAAGTCTTGAAGGCGTTGCAGCAGCAGAATCCAGTAATAATGCCATCGTAGGAACGGCTATGATTCCGCTTCTTACTTTAGGAATACCAGGAGATGGTGTTACTGCAATTTTACTAGGGGCTTTCATACTCCATGGTATTATTCCAGGACCAACCATGTTTACCAAGCAGGCTACTACAGCCTATGCCATCATCTTTGGTGTTATTATTGCCAACTTCCTGCTCTATTTCATCGGTAAAATATTTACCAGACAAGTGGCAAAAATCGTCCAAGTTAGATATAGCTATTTAGGACCATTGATTATTACCTTCTGTTTCGCAGGTGCGTTTGCAGCCAATGGTTCATACTACGAAGTAATCCTCATGATGGGGGTATTGGTGATTAGTTATATTCTGATGATACTGGACATTTCAGTTATTCCGATTATGTTAGGGATGATTTTAGCACCTATTATGGAACAAAATTTTGTCAACAGCATGCTGATTTATGATGGCGACTTACTCATTTTCTTCAAGCGTCCAATCAGTTTAGTAATTTTGATCTTAACAGCAGTTCTGGTTTCTTCCTTTATGAAAGTTAACAAACGTGTAGATGCATTAAATAAAGAGCAAGAAGAACGCCATCTCACAGAAATGCTTTCTGTTGAAGAAGTTGCAGAAATGTAGAAGAACATTATAGAGCGAGGTATATTATGCAATTTAGCAAGGGCGAAAATCGTTTTTCGGTTACCCTAAATGACAAAAAACTCATTGAGCATACAGAGCAGTCGCCTTTCATTTAC
>NZ_JBVBZF010000126.1:0-9765 GCF_057447755.1 Fusibacter sp.
AAAGGTAAGAAATAACAAAGAATAGGAGTGATCGGGATGAGGGAGAGAAGAAAAGCACACAGAATACCTTACAAAGCGGTTATGACAATTGATGAAGTATATAATCAACAAGATGTCATCAAAGAGTCTAGAGAAATTCCAATTGAAGTTTTGGATATCTCAAAGGGCGGAATCGGATTTATTGCTCAAGAAGAGTTACCCCTTAACTATTATTTTAATGCAAAAATTGACCTTGGAAACAAAAGACAATTTTATAGCGTGCTCAGAATAATGCGAAAAGAAACACTGCCACAAGGGTTTAATTATGGTTGTGAGTTTACCGGTCTTGCAGATATCTTATCTTTATACATTGATGAGTTTGAAGATGAAATCTACGGTGATGATAAGCCCGAGAAATGATATCCCTGAAAAATAATAAACCTGAAAAATAATAAGTAATTTTGCCGCCTTTATGTTTGTCATTTTATAAAGGATTGAAAACAATTTTAACTATATTGACAATAATATGCAAAGCCAGCGGATTCGCTGGCTTTAAATATCGGTGTGAAGAAGCAGTCAACCAAAAGGATGCATTAAAGATTTATAAGCACTAAGTTTTTAAGAAGAGGAGGACCGTGATGAAAGTCTTATTTACGTATGATTATGGACATGAACAAATGAATAAAATTGAAGCTCTGGGATATGAAATTCTCTATATAAAGGAAAACGAAATCGCCCAAAACATAGATCAAATTATTGAATTTGCGCCTGAGGTCTTAGTTTGTTACAATCCTTTTGCCCAGGTCTCACTTGAGAGATTAAGCAGTATAAAATGGATACAACTGTCCAGTATTGGCGTGGATCAAGTACCTGTTGCTTCTGTTATGGCACAAGGCATAAGGGTGACGAATAATCGTGGTGGCTACTCGATTCCAATGGGTGAATGGATTGTATTTCAGATGCTGTATCACTACAAATACGCAGGATACTTTCAAAAAATGCAGTCGGATAGACACTGGAAATTAAATACTGAAATAAGAGAGTTAACTGGACGAAATGCGCTTTTTATTGGAACTGGAACCATTGCCAGAGAAGCAGCAAAGCGCTTAAGTGGTTATGAGATTAACTGTATTGGTATCAATACCGATGGCAGGGAGACGCCCTATTTTGACACCTGTTATGCAATGCAGGACATGGACAAGCACCTATCAGAAATGGATTTTGTCATCTTGACAATACCACATACAAAACTGACTGAGGGTCTTATGAATCAGGCTAGATTTAACAAGATGAAAGAGGACGCAGTCTTAATAAATGTTGCTAGAGGCAGTTTAATTGTCGAAAGTGATTTAATTCAAGCCCTTGAACGCGGCCTATTCTTGGGTGTTTCCTTAGATGTGTTTGAAAAGGAACCTTTAGAACCTTCTAATCCCCTATGGCAATATGAGCGCGTCATGATTACACCTCATAACTCATGGATATCAGAGCATCGCAATGAGAGAAGGTTTGAGATGATTTATAAGAATTTGAAGGCCTATAAGACTGGCGATGCCTTGAGCAATCTTGTAGATTTGAAAAAGGGCTATTAAAAGTCCTTGATTAAGAGGGCCTACATGAGAAAAATGATTTTATTATTAATAGAGGACTCAAATAAATTCAAAATGAAATTTGACAGCAAGTTTTAGATAAGTTCTAGGGCATGAATCGTTTATAGTTTGAGTCTATTCCCAAAAGAAAGTGAAGATGAAAATGATAGATATTAGAAATTTAACACAGGAAAGTCTCAATGAACATTTGATTTTAATGGGCGAGAAAGCCTTTCGTGCAAAGCAGGTCTTTGAATGGATCAACAAAGGTGCTCAATCCTTTGATGCAATGAAAAATCTGCCTAAGGATTTAATCGAAAAGTTGAAAGTAAATTTTATTCTTGAAAACGCGACAATTATTGAAAAACTCGTATCCGAGGATGGTACGATCAAGTCGCTTCATAGGCTGGCGGACGGCAATGTAATCGAATCAGTTTTTATGACTTATAAACACGGTTTCAGCGCGTGTATCTCAACACAAGTAGGCTGTAGAATGAACTGTGCATTTTGTGCTTCCACCCTAAATGGTATGATTCGAAATTTAACTGCTGGTGAAATGTTAGGCCAACTCTTTGAAATTCAAAACCTTACAGGAAATCGAATTGATCATGTGGTTTTAATGGGGAGCGGTGAGCCTCTTGATAACTATGATGAAGTCCTTAGATTTTTGAAAATGGCCTGTCATGAAAAGGGATTAAATCTCTCGGGTAGAAACATTACGCTCTCCACTTGTGGGATCGTACCCCAAATTTTGAAACTCGCTGATGAAAAGCTTCAAATTACACTGGCAATATCACTTCATAATCCCTTTGACAGTGAAAGAACCGCAATTATGCCAATCAATAAAAAGTATGCCTTAAGGGACTTGCTTGCTGCAGTTGACTATTACATTGAAAAAACGAATCGTCGAGTTACCTTTGAGTATGCACTTATTGAAGGTGAAAATGACTCAGACAAGCATGCAGAAGCTCTAGGCGCTATGCTAAAAGGGAAGTTGGTGCATGTAAATTTAATTCCGATAAATGCTGTTAAAGAAAAACAAATGAAACCTTCTCAAAATTCTAGAATAAATAGATTTAAAACAATTCTAATGGATAAGTATAATATTAACACCACAATAAGAAGAGAATTAGGTTCAGACATTAATGCCGCCTGTGGGCAACTTAGAAATCAGCATATTAAAATTAATACGGGGATTTAATTGTCAGAAAATACGAATTATTCTGACTAAAAAAAATTTAATGTTTTGAAGGAGTTTCTGTTATGTATCTAGAATAATACAATTAAGTGGTAAATTTAAAGGAGGAGATTCAAATGGTTACTTTAATAGCTGGGAAAAAAGGAACAGGAAAATCCAAAGAAATTGTAAAAATGGCAAATGACATGGTATCAAAGGTAGATGGCAATGCGATCTTTATCGATGATGACAATCGTGCAATGTATGACTTGCACCATGACCTCAGATTTATCAATATGGAAGAATTTCCGATTGAAACTGGTGAAGAATTTTTCGGTTTTATTTGCGGATTAATTTCAAACAACTACGATATCCAAAAAATATTTATTGACGGTATTTTGAACTGTGTTAAGATCGAACTCGATAGATTACCTGCTTGGTTTAAAAAGATAGACGACATATCAACAGCATTTTCAGTTGATTTTATTATAACTTTGAATTACGAAAGTGCACTCCCGGATGCCCTGCAAAAATTTACACATTAACCAGGAACTCTTTTACTTAAAATAATAAAGGTCACATGTGATAAAATATCACGCGTGACCTTTTTTAATGTCATCATTAAATTAAACTTAATCCTATGCTTGTAAGCTGTAATCTGCTAGATCAGAAATTTTTTCCCGAGATATTTTTTAACGAGTTCCTTGTCTGAGAAATCATCAATAATAATTTCTTCGCCTGTTTCCTCAAAAATGACGAGTATTTCAGTGCCGCCTTCTTTAAAGGCTTTTATGACAGTGGATTCGTTCAGCTCGCGTACTTTGTTTTTATGATGCTTAATTTTTTCGAACTCTTTGGTATAGATTGCACCAGTAAGTCCGATGACTTTTGTATATCGATTCATTTACAACCCTCCTTGCATATTCTATTATATAGGACTTAGTCCAGTAATACAATGGACCTAATTGGTTAAGAAAAATTTATGAATTTTTAATTTTAGAACATCTTTTATTTGGTATAATAAAAGAGTATGGGTTTACAGAGTAATCTAAAGGAGATTAAATATGAGAAGAAAGAAAAAAGTCATGGTCTGCGTCACACAACAGAAATCGTGTGAGCGATTAATTGATTATGGTGCTAGCCAGATTTCTTCTGAACACGATGAGTTGCACGTTGTGCACGTCGTCAAAGAAAATTGGAAGTATTTCGGACAACTAAAAGAGGAAGATGCACTAGAGTACTTATTTGATGTATCTAAAAGTCACCATGCATCTCTTTCGGTCATTAAAGCAAAAGATATAGAGAAAACGCTTTCTGACTATGCGGAGAAATACAAAATCAACTGTATCATCATGGGCGAATCCTTTGAAAAGGATGAACAGCAAAATATGATCAATAGATTACAGGAAAAAACTAAAACAAAAGTTAATTTTCAAATTGTACCTGTTAATTTTGATGATGAAAGTGATATTATTTCAATCGAATAAAGGCTTAAAAAAAGAGCAAAGAAAAGATGCGAAACTAGAGGACCAATTTAGTTTATGCCTCTTTTTTTTTATAAAAAAATGAAAAAACATGTTAACATAATGTTATGTAAACGTTAAAAAGTCAACTATACAAAAATATTTTTATAAAATATATACAAAAATTAATAAAATGTTTGTATTCACTAAATTAGGGTTATAAAATAGAGGTGAGTAAAATTATTTTATAATAGGAGGCGTCACATGTTTAATGGTAAAAAAGTACTTGTTATGATGATGACATTCGTTTTAGTCATGTCGACAATCTTGCCTGCAATGAGTTTTGCAGAAGAAACTGTAACCATCGATATTTATTCATTTAATGACTTTCATGGTTCATTAATTGAAAGTGGAAAAAATGTTGGGATGGCAAAACTAGTGGGTGCAGTTAATGCCTTGAAAGCAGAAAATCCAAATACACTTGTGGTATCAGCAGGTGATAACTATCAGGGATCTGCTATGTCAAACCTCTCTTACGGAAAACCTGTAAGTGATATGTTCAAATTGCTAGATGTAACTGTATCGGCAGTTGGTAACCATGAGTTTGATTGGGGCGTAGGCAAGATTACGCAGTGGTCTCAAGATGGTAATTTAACATTCTTAGCATCAAATATCTATGATAAAAACACTGGCGAACCTGTAGCTTGGGCTAAACCATACGTGATTAAAGAGCAAGGTGGCAAGAAAATCGCGTTTATCGGTTTAACAACTCAAGAAACTGCTTACAAGACTAAAGCTGAAAACGTGGCAACTTTAGAGTTTAAAGCGCCTGCTGAAGCAGCTAAAATCTGGGTAGATTACTTAATGGCTGGAAAAGATCCTTCTGGTAAACCAGATGCAATTATCGCATTAACACATATTCCTGCATCACAAGAAGGTTATGGTGCGGATCCTACGCTTCCAGTTACAGGGGATGAAATTGCAGCAATTACTGCAGTTAAGGGCATTGATGGCGTTGTATCAGCTCATAACCATGCTACAGTGGCTGGTTATAGCAACGGTGTTCCTGTGGTTGAAGCGTACTACAATGGTAGAGCACTTGGCCATTTATCATTAACATTCACTGGTGCTACATTGGCAGTTACACCTTCTGTTGATAATTTATACAAAAGAAGTGCCGATATAACGCCAGATCCTGTGGCACTTGCAACATTTGAAGCTTGGAACAAGGACTTAGCACCAACATTAAATGAAGTTCTTGGTAAAGCAGATGGCACATTCTCTCATGATCGTTATGAAGGCTCTTCAACAACTGTTCTTGGAAGATGGGTTTGTGAGACCATGGCAAAAGCTGCTGGCACTCAAATCGCAATTCAAAATGGTGGCGGTTTAAGAAGAGATATTCCTGCTGGTGATGTTACCTATGGTATTTTATATGAAGTAATGCCTTTCGATAATACACTTGTAACAATGAAATTGTCAGGTGCAGATTTATTAAAAAATATCGAGCATGGTATTGCAAATGCTGAAATTGGAAATGCTTCTTTCTCAGGATTACAAGTAGATTTTGATTCAGAAAGAGAAATGGGCAGTAGAGTTTTAGGTTTAAGACTGGCTGATGGTACTCCAGTTAAAATGGACCAATACTACACAGTTGTCATCAATGACTTTATGTATCCAAAAGGTGATAATTTTGATTTTACAGGCGCAATTGAAGTGAAAGATACTTTTATACCAATTAGAGACGTTCTTGTAAATGAAATTAAGGCTGCTGGTACAATCAAAGCCATGGCTGCAGATTATGCAAAAGAGTATGACACTTATAAAGTTGTATCTGGCGATATGCTTTGGAAAATTGCTAAGAGATTAGGCACAACTTACCAAAATCTTGGTCAGATTAATGGTCTTAAAAATGTAAACATGATTTATGAAGGACAAACTTTATTGGTACCACAACAATAATCTATTCATAATCAAAATAATGAGAAGGGCTTTTGTCTGCACAACTAATGTTGGGCAGATAGAAGCCCTTTTTTATGGGGTGTATTTAAGAGAAACCCCTTAAAGTTCTTAACCGAAAGAGGCTTTTATATGGTAAAATAAGATGAAAATATATTGTGAGGCAATTGATGGGCTATCAAAAATACAGTGAATATTTAATAAAAAAATATGGCGAAAAGGTTTATAAAATTCCAGTGAATATACCATGTACCTGTCCAAATAGGGATGGTACACTTGGAAGCGAAGGTTGTATATTCTGTGGTGATGTCGGCGCAGGATTTGAAGCACATTCACCAGACTTATCCATTACTTATCAGATTGAAAAAAATTGTGAACTTATTCGAAATAAATATAAAGTGAATAAGTTTATTATCTACTTTCAAAATTACACCAATACTTATATACCCCTGGCACAATTTGAAACGAATCTTCAAGAAGCCATTCGACAAGATGTTGTTGGCATCAGCATCTCAACGAGGCCGGATTCAATTCCAAATGCATATCTTGACGTGCTAAAGCGCATTCAAATAGAATATGACCTTGATATTGAGGTTGAACTGGGATTACAGTCTATTAACATCAATACATTAAAGCAAATCAACAGGGGACATGGTCTGGCTGAATTTATAGATGCGGTTCATCGAATTCACAGCTATGGCTTTTCAGTTTGTGCGCATTTGATTGCCAACCTACCCTGGGACACCGATGAAGATTTTATAGAGGCTGGAAGAGTCTTATCTGCCTTGAAGGTAGGTTCAGTTAAAGTACATTCACTTTATATCCTTAAGGATACAAAGCTGGGTGAATTATATGAGACCAATCAAATCCAAATAATTTCTCATGAGGCTTACTTGGAGCGATTGGTGAGCTTCATCGAAAACATATCAAGTGAAATGGTCATCCAAAGGTTGTTTGGAAGAGCACCAGAGGATAAAACCTTATTTTGCAATTGGGGGATGAGCTGGCGGAAGTTACAAAACCAATTTGAGTCGATTGTTGAAACGCGAGACATAAAACAAGGTGCCTTGTATGATCTTGGGCTTAATAAGTCGATTCAGATTAAGACATAAATAGTGCGTTTAGGAGGGATAGAATGAAAGTTATTAGAGAATGGAAAACAATGTTGATTCCATATGAACAAGCCGTCGAAGAATTAAAAGTAAAATTTAAAGCCATCAGAAATCAATATAGAGAATTAAGTGAGTATTCTCCAATAGAATTTGTTACTGGACGCGTTAAAAAGATTTCGAGCATCATTGAAAAAGCTGAACGTAGAAATATTGCACTTGATCGCATTGAAGAGGAAATGGAAGACATAGCCGGCATTAGGGTGATGTGTCAGTTTATAGATGATATTTACCGTGTGGTGGATTTAATTCACGAGAGAAGCGGTAAGGATTTTGAAGTCCTTTATGAAAAGGACTATATTAAAATGCCTAAGGAAAGTGGCTATAAGAGTTATCACATTATTGTCAAATACCCAGTCCATACAGCACTTGGGACTAAGGAAATCTTATGTGAGTTTCAAATTCGAACTCTAGCCATGAATTTTTGGGCGACAATTGAACATTCCCTAAGTTATAAGTACAAATCACAAATTCCTGAAAATATTAGAGAAAGACTTCGAAACTCAGCAATTGCAGCAACACAGCTTGATGAAGAAATGACTGAAATTAGTAAAGAGGTCATAAACGCTCAACTAATGTTCGAAGAAAAATCAAATACAATCAGAGACATAACCACACATATTCAAATTCTCTTTTCTCAGGGAATGGAGCGCGAGGCCATAGACTTTGAAAAACGTTTTGAAAACATCAAGGACGATGATAATATGCTTGAGCTTGAACAACTCTTGGCCGATATTAAGAAAGCCTTGCCTAGATATAATATTTTCGAGAAGGGTGCGCTTAAATGAAAAGATGGATGCAAAACCTGTTTTTGATCCCCATTAGACAGGCAATAGATGAGTATCAACTCATAAAGACCGGTGACAAAATCCTTGTTGGCGTGTCGGGGGGCAAGGACAGTTCTTTACTTTTATATGCACTTGGTATTTTAAAGAAGTTCAAAATTTATGATTTTGAAGTCTCGGGTTTTATGGTTAATCATGGTATGCTTGAGAACTTTGAAGCCCATCATGATTATTATAAAAAGTTGGGTATTTCCATTATAATTCATGAAGAACCCTTTGTTTTACTTTCAAATGATGTCAGTCCGTGTTATACTTGTTCTCGTATGAGAAAAGGCATCATGCGTAAATTTGCCTTAAATGAAGGCTACAATAAGATCGCCTTTGGTCATACTAAGGACGATGTTGTTGAGACCTTTATGATGAACATTATAAAACATGGCAAGATTGCTTCAATACCACCTGTGGTAGAGGATGAGGAAACCGAGTTGAAAATGATAAGACCCCTCATCTACCTAGAGGAAACAGCCATTATAAAAGCTGTAAAGGGCCTTGAAATTCCAGTTGTAGGTTCTACCTGTGAACATGCAAAAACGAAAATTCGTGAAAGGTCAGAGCATATGATCTCACTTATTGAAGAAGAATTTCCAGAGTACTCAAATCAAGTGATTAAAGCACTTTCAAATATTGACATAAATCGTACACTTGTAAAATTAGAGGAGTAAAAAGTCTCATGAGCATTTTTGTAATTGGTGATTTACATCTAAGCTTCAATACCAATAAACCCATGGATGTTTTTGGTGAAGATTGGTTTGAACACTATAAAAAGATTGAGTTGGACTGGAAAAGCAGGGTATCAGATGAAGACCTTGTCATTATTCCAGGAGATACCTCATGGGCAATGAACTTTCAAGAGGCCCGTGTAGACCTCGAGTGGTTAGAGGCTCTACCTGGACAAAAGGTACTCATAAAGGGCAATCATGATTATTGGTGGTCATCCAAAACTAAAATGGACAGCCAATTTGAATCGATATCTTTTATCCATAACTCAATTCACAGCTTTAAGGATATTGCCGTCTGTGGTACGCGAGGATGGCTCTGTCCAAATGAAGTTCAGTTCACAGAAGATGATGAGAAGATTTACAAAAGAGAGGCTTCAAGACTTGAGAACTCTTTGAAAATGGCAGTGGCGAAAGGGTACAAGCAAATTGTTGTAGCACTTCACTTTCCGCCGACAAACGATAAAAGAGAGCCATCAATGTTCACTGAAATCATTGAGCGCTATCCTGTAACACATGTGGTCTATGGCCATATACATTCAAAAGAATATTTTAATGCAACTCTAAAAGGACTTCACAATGGGGTTTTATATTATTTAACATCGTGTGATTATTTGGCGTTCAAGCTTCTGGAGCTTGATGTTTAGAAAGGTAAAAATTTGAACAGAGTTTATGAATTTGGCAATAAAAGATTGGAACTGATACAAAGATTAGAAGTTGGGGAGCTTGATAAAGAGACCTTTATCCTTGAGAATTACAGATTGATCGGAAGTTATACGCCACAGAATTTCAATGTAAATTCAGTGGAAGAAGGCGTGGTTAAGTATCATTACTTTAATACAAAGGCAAAAAAATTGATGTTAGAGGCAGA
>NZ_JBVBZF010000127.1:0-9750 GCF_057447755.1 Fusibacter sp.
CATAAAAGCAGATTCTGAAGAATCCAGTCAAAATGCATCCAAGATGTATGCTTCAGTAAAAACAAGAATTGAAGAGGCCATGGAGAATGCAAAACAAGTTAATAAGATAAATGAACTTCTAGAGAGCATATTGAAGATTACGGCACAGACAAATATGTTGGCCTTGAATGCATCAATTGAAGCCGCTAGAGCTGGAGATGCAGGAAAGGGCTTTGCAGTTGTCGCTGGCGAAGTTGGTAAACTTGCAGAAGCTTCAGCAAGTCTCGTTGAAAACATTAAAGTTACCGTTGAATTTATCCAAGATTCGGTGGGCATTTTAATTAAGGATTCAAGTGAAATGTTGGATTTCATCGATCAAACCGTATTGGTTGATTATGATAAACTCAATAATATTGGGGACCAATATAGCAATGATGCCTCTGAGTTTAACAGTATTATGATGGAACTTAGTGCAATTTCAGAAGAACTTACAAGTTCGATGGAAACCATTGCTGAAAATGTAAAAGAGGTTCAGTTTGCCACTGAACAAGAGGCAAATGAAGTTGAAAATATCTTGAACATCACAAAAGAAGTTTCTCAAAGAACAGAATCGGTTAACGAAATCTTGAAATCCAATATCAGCATGATTGAGAATTTGGATCAGATGATTAATCAATTTAAATTTTAAGCATAAGTCAACTTAAAACTAAGTAGCTACATTTTATATAAAAACATATAAAATGTAGCTATTTTGATGTTTTCTGAACATTATGGAATTTTCAGATAACTCTGTTTCATTATTGTAAAAATTCAATTATAATGATGGAAATAGAGAGGGGGATTTTCATGTATCAATATCCATATATTAGTATAAAGAAAGCACATTTGACTCATAATGCAAATTATATACTAAAAAAATGTCAACAAGAAAATGTGAAGGTCACAGGGGTCATAAAGGGTGTAAATGGCCACAGTGAAATTTCAAAACTTCTTTTAGAAAGTGGTTGTGAAAGCTTGGGAAGCTCTAGAATACCACATCTTAAAAATTTGAAGCGCCAAGGCTTGGAATGTGATATGTGGCTGCTTCGAATTCCAATGCTCTCTGAAGTGAGCGAGCTGGTCAAGTATGTAGATATAAGTTTGAATTCTGAAGGTGTGGTGCTTGAGGCAATCAACAATGCATGCTCGATGCATAAAAGAACACATAAAGTCGTCTTGATGGTGGAACTTGGAGACCTAAGAGAAGGCGTTTTAGATACCAATGAACTCATGGGGCTTGTGGATAAAATTGAAAGTCAATGGCCTTATTTAGAATTGGTTGGGGTGGGCACAAACTTGGGCTGTTATGGCTCTATCAAGCCTACTGTTGATAAAATGAAGGCCTTGGTTGATATCGCAGAAACCATTGAGGCAAAAATCGGAAGACCACTTGAGTATATATCAGGAAGTGCAACGAGTTCATTACCGCTTATTTTTAATAGAGAAATGCCTGAACGCATAAATCATTTAAGAGTGGGTGAAGGCCTTTTACTTAATAAGGATTTGCCTGTCTATCATAATGTCACAATTGAAGACCTATATAAAGACACCATGTTCATCAAGGCAGAAATAATAGAAATTAAAGAAAAGCCAACATATCCCTTTGGAACGATTTCTGTGGATGCCTTTGGTCAAACACCTGAATACAAAGACATTGGGACCCGTAAAAGAGCTATTTTAGCACTGGGACGGCAAGATATCGCTGATCATGAAAAAATAATCCCCTTGGATGAATCAGTTTTCATTTACGGCTGCAGTAGTGATCATTTAATTGTTGACATTACAGATGCTGCAGCTGACTATCAGATTGGAGATAAGTTGACATTTGGCATGTTTTATCAAGTTATGCTCCAAGCATTCTTAAATGAGGATATTCCAAAGATATTCGAATAGCTTTATGTGTTAGACTTGTTGCGTTAGGGTATATTCATAAGAAATCCATTTAAATGAGGTGGCATATGAAGCGGATACGTAAAAGTCTTGCCAATACACTGTCTTTTTTTATAGCGACCATTCTTTTAGCCGTGTTTATTTTAATCGGCTATACGAGTTTTCAGTTTATGACTCAAAAAGTAAGAGACGATTTGCTAGAAAAAACTTATCTACAATCAGAGTCTATTTCCAAGGACGTTTCTAATATATTTGAAAATGCCCAGCTCTATACAAAACAGATGGCCCTAAATAGGGATATCGTAGCATATCTTAAATCGGTCAAGACCAGAGAGGCTATTAGAAACAGTAGTTATTACCCCTTTGTTTATGATTACTTGGTAAAGGTAAAAGAGAGCGACCCCTTACACTTTTTAGCTTGGGTTGCAAACGAAGAAGCCAACTTCTATTTAGACAGTTCAGGAACTGTGCCTGATATAGATTATGAAGTCAGAAAGAGACCCTGGTATGAGGTCGCTGTCAATTCTGACACTGTGGAGTTCACCCCGCCATATGTAGAATGGGACACTGGGAAAACAGTGATATCCTCAATATTGGCCCTTAGAGAAGGGGAGGAAATTTACGGATTTGTGGTTGTGGACATCATGTTGAACACGCTTCCAAGTATTTTTAAGGACGTTTCAATAACCGAAAACGACCATTCATTTCTTGTGACTCAAGAGGGCGATTATGTATATCATGAAGATCTAAGTAAAGTCATGAATTCATCCATCAAGGACCCTGAGGATCCATTAAATCCCTATATTGATTTGATTTTTAAGGAAACAAGTCAACTTGAAACCATCTATTATAACGGAATGCCATATTATCTTAGCAGTTATAGTGTTGATAATAACAAGTGGCAAGTGGTCACCTTAATAGACAAAAACAATATCAATAAATCGCTTTATGGCATTTATTTTCAAATCATATTACTCATGATTCTTGCTTTCATGTTGGGGATTGGCACAATTCACCTTGTGGTTAGAAGACATACCAAGCCCTACAAGCTTCTAGTTTCATTTGCAGAGGATATTGCTTCAGGTGACTATTCAAAGAACATACCTGACCACTATCTTGCTAGAGAAGATGAAATGGGTGAAATTTGTAATTCATTTCAAAGTATTATTACGACCTTTAGAAGAGAAAATGTCGTGCTAGAAGAAAAAATTGCTCAGAAAAACAAAGAACTTGAACAACAATATCAGTATATTTTAGAGACAGAAAAAGCGGCATCGCTCGGTAATTTAGTCGCTGGTGTTGCACATGAGATTAATACACCGCTTGGTGTAGGGATATCTACAACATCTCATATTGATTTGCTCAATCAAAATAATCTTAAGTTGATTGAATCGGGAAATATGACAAAAAATGATTTAATCCAATACTTTAAGGATATTGAAGAAGCCACCCATCTTTTAACCAGTAATTTAAATCGAGCTGCTGATCTCGTCAAAAGCTTTAAAAAAATTGCGGTGGACCAAAGTAGTGAGGTTAGGGTGAAGTTTAATCTCAAGACTACCTTTGAGGATGTTATACTGAGTTTGCGTGGCGAGTATAAAAGGCAACATCACGAAATTGCCCTTGTATGTGAAGACTCTATAGAGCTTGATAGTTTTCCAGGTGCTTACACACAAATTATGACCAATTTGATTATGAATTCAATTCAACATGGGTTCAAAGAAAAAACAAATGGCCATATTAGGATTACCTGCAAGGTTAAGAATAATGTGTTGACGATCCACTATGAAGATGATGGCAAGGGTGTGGCAGAAGAAAATCGTAAAAAGATATTTGATCCATTTTTTACGACCAATCGCCAAAATGGCAACAGCGGACTTGGGATGAACGTCATTTATAACATCATCACACAGACCTTGTCTGGTAAGATATCACTGGAAAGTGAAGAGGGAGACTATACGCGTTTTATCATTGAAATCCCTATTATAGAATAGGGCATATATTAAGAAAAAAATAAATTAAGCTCACTTTCAGGAATCCAATGCCGAAAGTGAGCTTTTTTATGAAGATGATTAAAAGAATCAAAGACAAGTTAAAACTAGTCTGTGTACTCGGTTAAAATTCTTTGGATTTCATCCCTGTCTTTTAGGAAGAGTTCCAATAGGATTGGATCAAAATGTTTACCTGACTCAGAAGCCATGATTTCGAAAACTTCATCAACAGGTAGAGCCTCCTTGTAACATCTTTTACTGACAAGGGCATCAAAGACATCAATAATTGCCATCATCCTTGCATATAGGGGGATATCTGTTCCAGACAGGCCTAGAGGATAGCCTGAGCCATCGAATTTCTCATGGTGATAATAGGCGATGTCTGCTGCCTTTTCAAAAATAGGATGGTCATTTGTCCCCAGGATGCGATAACCAATTTCAGTATGTGTTTTAATGGTTTCAAACTCTTCTTGTGTTAAGCGACCGGGCTTTTTAAGAATCGAATCTGGTATGCCAATCTTGCCTATGTCATGAAGGACGCTGGAAATTCTCAAAAGATCCCATTCCGTTTCAGGGACGTCATAGTGTTTAGCGAGCAATTTCATGAAAACAGAGACACGTTTAACGTGATTTGAGGTTTCATTTGAATGTCTTTCAATGGTTTCGGTCAATGTGAAAATAACATCCTCGTGACTTTTGACAAGGAGTTCGTTTAACTGATAATTTTCAAGTGCCAGTGCATAGTTATTGATGAGCAATTCAATAAGGGCTTTGTCGTAGAGGTCTTTATTGAGCTCTATATAAACATAGTCTCTTAGGGAAGTGATGCCCTTGTTATAAAAAAGAAGACCATTTTCCAGATAAATGATGTTCTGGTTTATTTCAGGAAGATTAGGTAAGAGGGCAACAATAGAACTTAAAGTCTTGACTTCTTGAATGGTGTGATCCACATAGGCCTTGAATTGCCCTATACCTGCAAGGATTTCACCACTTGCCTTAAAGATCAGGCCGTTTTTCTCTATAGGTGTTTCTATTGGTAAATGAAGTGTGTATTTTTGAAAGATAGAAATCTGGGCAAAAATCGACTCTAAAAAGTCCATTAATGATTTGCGCTTAAAGAGGTCACCACTGATTTTGACCAGTTCTTCAAGCGAGCTCTTATTGCGTTCAATCTGCATTAAATCCCGATATGATCTTAAACAGGCATAAATTGTGGTGTAGAGCTTCTGTTTGGTAAGTTCTGTCTTTAACTTATAATCGTTGATATCATAGTCTCTAATGAGGCTTTCTTCAGGTGCATAACCAGGCTGGCCTGTTCTCAGTACAATTCTAACCAGTTTATTTTTTTGCACCTTTCGGATATAATCCACAACTTTTAAACCTGAATTCATTTCTTCCATAACGACATCCAGTAAAAGAACAGCCGCATCTGGGTTTTTGTCCATTATGCGAATGGTTTCAATAGCAGAGTAGGTATGAATGAAGACGAGACCTTCTTCTTCGAATATAAAATCTTTTAATAGAAGTTCTGTTAAGGTATGAATATCTTCATCATCGTCAGATATGATAATTTTATAGGTTTTCTTAACACGAGGCTTTTTTGTGATGTCTTTTGCTAAAAAATCTAAATCAAATTTTTGATCGTCTAAGAAAGGATTGGATTTTGTCATGTGAGCCTCCTTAAAGTCATTTTTCTTTATAATACCCAAAAAAAATAAATAAATACGATATGGACAATAATATTAATAATTTTGAAAAATTATGAGATAAAGGACAAATTATAGGTATATATTTAAGAGTTGTTAATTGACAACAACTCAGAGGGTAAAAATTTGTTATAATCATATGAAGGTATTTTGTTTATGATGTCTAATTTTCCTAATAAGGCTAATATTATGAACTAGGGGGTAGACTATGGATTTGATGGAAATGACGATTCAGCAATATCATCAGGCATTATCACAGGGGACAATGACAACACGTGAGTTGGTAGCGTTTTATTTGGACAGAATAAAGGCTTTTGATCAACAAGGACCAATGTTGAACGCTATTATAATGACAAATCCCAATGCTTTAAATGAGGCAGATCTTCTTGATGCAGATTTAAGGACAAATGGTTTAAAAAAACCCCTACATGGTGTTCCTGTTATTTTGAAAGATAACGTCAATACCAATGATTTACCAACTACTGCAGGGAGTAAGAGTTTGGAGGGGGTCATTCCTGAAAATGATGCTTTTATTACAAAAAAACTCCGAGATGCTGGAGCCATTATCATTGCAAAAGCGAACTTGCACGAGTTTGCCATTTGGGGTGAGACCCTAAGTTCAATATTAGGACAAACCTTAAACCCATATGATTTAACTAGGACGCCTGGTGGTTCAAGTGGCGGTACAGGGGCAGCGATTGCCGCAAACTTTGGACTAGTTGGCATTGGTACGGATACCATAAATTCAGTGAGGTCTCCAGCTTCAGCCAACAGTATTGTCGGTATACGTCCAACCATTGGCTACGTAAGTAGAAGTGGCGTGATTCCTTACTCATATACACAAGATACAGCTGGGCCTATGGCGAGAACGGTGGCAGATGCCGTTAAATTGCTTGAGGTAATCAGAGGTTTTGATATAGAAGATGATGTTACAGCTTGGGGGGCTTCAGCCTTCAAAGAGAGCTTAAGGGCACATCTTGTCAAGGAAGGTCTAAGGCACAAACGCGTGGGCATACTAAATCATTTTTTCGGAAATGCGCCAAAGCATGAAGCGATTAATAAGGCGGTTTATGCAACCATCGATCAGATGCGAGAACATGGTGCTATTATGATTGAGGTGGATGATGTCATTGATTCTGAATATCTTGTAAAAGAGGTCAGTGTCCACTTGTTTGATCTTAAAGACCATCTTAATCTCTATCTTTCTACTTTGCCAAGGGAAGTAGGCGTCCATTCTGTAGCTGAGATTTTAGCATCAGGTAAATACCATCCTGGCATTGAGGCAAACTTGATTAAGGCGTCAGAGTTGTCAACTACAATGCCTGAATATAGAGATCGGATTTTTGAAAGAGAAGTCATTAAGAGACAATTACTGACCATAATGGCTAAATATAATTTGGATGCTGTGGTATATCCCCACCAAAAGCAATTAACTTGTGAGGTTGGTGGATCACAGGATGAGCGCAATGGCGTTCTGGCATCAGTTACTGGCTTCCCGTCAATTTGTGTACCGGCAGGCTTTTCAAGTCAGTCAGAGACAGCCGAAATCGGTGTACCTATCGGAATGGAAATACTGGGAAGACCCTTTAGTGAAAGCGTGTTAATTGAAATTGCTTATGGGCTAGAGGCTCATTGCAAAAATAGAAGAAGACCTAAAAGTGTTGAATAAGCAGGACTTTAAAATGAGGAAATCATAAAGCGTTTTGGATGAAAGGAGAAACAAATGGATAAGGTTGCAGATCATTTGAATTACTTTATAACCAATCACAAGGATATTTATGAGGCATACAGTGAATATGGCAGATTAATTCACGAAGCAGGAGGACCGCTTGACGAAAAAACCCGAGCCCTTATTAAAATTGTTGTCTCTTCAGTGAGTCAGCATGACTATGCGCTAAACACTCATATTAAGAAAGCCATGGCGGTAGGGTGCAATAAGGAAGAAATTGAACATGCAATATTGCTGACTGCACCAACGGTTGGCTTCCCAAATATGATGGAATCACTATTGGTACTGCGATCGTTTTATGAAAAATAATTAAGTTAGAATAATTGGGGGTAATTATGGTGATTTTAATTCTAGTGGTGCTTGTGCTGGTCAATGCCGTCAGTATTTGGTTTTTTAATGGCATAATAGGCATAATCGTCTCTACGGCGGTAATTGTGGGCATATATATGCTTAGAGGGGTTAGTTTTCAAAAAGACCTAAAGGTCATCAGCGATTTAATTAAAGTTTATTCTGAAGGTAATTTTCTCGCTGAAACTGAAGATAAAGTGACCACAAAGCCAGCGAGAGACCTGCTTATGGATTTGCAAAAGCTTCAAATGACAATGAAGGACTGGCTTTATAACATGCTTTCATCTGAAATTGAGCTTGCAAAGTACGCGCAAAATCTATTGGCAAATGCAGATGAGTCCATGAAGCATATGGATTTGATCTCACAGCAAATTGATGAAATAAAAATCAATTCAACAAGGGTTTCAAATGCTTCAATGGAGAATGCATCAATTTCAGAAGAAATGCAGAGCTCCAACGACCAGATGGCCAATGCATCAGAAGATTATATGGAAGTGACTGAGGGGTCTCTTAAAACGATAAAAAGTGGTAAGTCCGTCATAACAACTGCGCTTGAAGGCGTTGATATCATTGAGCAAAAAATGAATACTTCAGTTGAAAAGGTCAATCAATTAGAATCCTTAATGACGGTAATCCAAGAGATGACAAACGGTATTTCTAAAATATCTGAACAGACCAACCTCTTGGCCCTTAATGCGTCTATTGAGTCAGCAAGAGCAGGTGAAGCAGGAAGAGGTTTTGCAGTTGTTGCAAATGAAGTCACCAAGCTTGCAGATGAAAGTTCGCAAATTGCTGAGAACATCAAAAAAGAAATTGGTTCTATGGAGCTAAAAATTAAAGAAGTGGTCTTTGACATGCAAGAGGTGGTCAAGAGTACAGTTCAAATAAAAGACAGTAACATTCATGCTGTGTCAAATCTAGATGAAATGGTAAAAAGCGCTGAAGGTATGCTGGTTTTCATCTCTACGATTTCCCAGAGTATTAAGGAGCAGCTTCAAGCCTCAGAAACATTGGCAAGCAACGTTGAGAGATTGGCAGAGGTAGCGGCAAATTCAGAAAAAGCAACAGTGGAAGCTGATAAAGATATCCAGGTACATCGGGTTAAAACAGATGAAAATGCCATGTTATCCAAAAACATCGAAGATGTCTCTCAGAAGCTGCATTCTTTTGTGGATCGCTTTGATGATGCCATAAACGAGGAACTTTTTAAAGCAGGTGAGGACTTGGCGGCGAGAATGGTCAAGGGTCAAGTAAACAATGCCTACCTTAGCGAGTACTCCAAGAAGACGGGCATTTCAGAATTTTATATCACAGATGAAAAAGGCGTTACAGTCCTTTCCAATAACCCAATGGGTATCGGTTTTACAATCGAAAATGATCCATCCACTCAGGCCTATGTCTTTTACAAAATATTGACGAATCCTAAGGCGAGAGTTGCGCAAAAAATGACAATTAGAGATATCGACGGCAAATACTTTAAATTTGTTGGATTGTCCCGTACTGATCAAGGGGGTATAATCCAGCTAGGTCTTGCGCTTGAGGACATATTAACCTTTAGAGGCAGATATGCGCTTAAATAGTGTGACCTTGATTTTATAGAATGCTTTTGGGTATCAATTCTTTCAGGAGGTTCTATGAAAAATTATACTGTAATTATTATTGGTGGTGGTCCCAGTGGCATTAGCTGCTCCCACCACCTTAAAAAACATAATATAGATCATTTGATTCTAGAGAAAAAGGACATGCTCCAAACCTGGAAGAATGAAAGATGGGATTCTTTTTACTTGGTGACGCCCAATTGGATGACCAACTTACCAGGTGTTGAAGGGCAAATTCCCTACAACAATGAGTTTATGTCTAAGGATCAAATTTATGAGGTTTTAAATGCCTATTTGGAGAATATAGGCCCTGAATATTTGGACCATGTCGATGTTATGGCCGTCAAAAAGGTGAAGGCACATTATGAGGTCAATACGAGTAAGGGGGATTTTACTTGTGAACATGTGATTGTTGCTGCAGGCTTATTCAACAACCCATTTACGCCTGACATCAGTAAAAAGCTGCCAAA
>NZ_JBVBZF010000128.1:0-9607 GCF_057447755.1 Fusibacter sp.
GTCTTTGGTAGGGGGAGTAAAATTTTTAAGGACGCTTATGAAGAAAAGTTGATTCAGGGTCAATTTGAACTTGATGTACAGATTGAAGATGATTACTCATTTATGATTATTTCAAATGACTATATAAATGAAATGTACCATCGCGTTTTTCTTGAATCAGGCTTAGAAGTAGTGATTGTGCCCAAAAAAGATTTTGAAAAAAAATACGCTTTTTTCGCAGTGAACTACGGCGGAATCCATAACCAATTTTACATTGGCGATGACCAATATGTAGAGATGCCTGCCGGTATTGCTCATTTTCTTGAACACCAGGTTTTTGAAGATGCAGAAAAGAGCACTTTTTCAGCTTTTGAAGAAATTGGAGCGACGATAAACGCCTATACCAGCAATTATGCCACAGTTTACCACTGTGATGCTGTTAAATATACAGAAGATGCAATTAGTTTGCTAATGAACTTTGTTCAGCAGCTTAACGTGACTGATAAGAGCGTTCATAAAGAGATTGGTGTTATCGAACAAGAGATTAGGATGTATGAGGATGAACCGTCATGGCAGCTAAATCGTGAGCTGATGAAATCACTTTTTTCAGTGCATCCGGTCAAGGACGAAATTGCAGGTACTGTTGAGTCTATTAACCAAATAGATGCTGAAAAAGTACTCTTGTGTTATAATTCTTTTTACACGCCTGAAAATATGAAAATGATTATCTTCGGAGATGTCGATGTCCTCGAGACAATAAAGTTAGTGGATCGCCTTCAAACAGATGAGTTCAAGCAAAGAAAGAATACGGCGAGAAAAGTGACTTATACTGAACCTCATGCAGTTCAAAATAAACGTAGTGTTATATATGGCGATGTTCACAAGAATCGATTTGAACTTGCTTTCAAGCATACCAAACCCCTTATTGGCGACTTCTATGATTATGCTGCAGCGATGAAAATCGCAGTTGACTTGGTCTTTGGTAGGGGGAGTAAAATTTTTAAGGACGCTTATGAAGAAAAGTTGATTCAGGGTCAATTTGAACTTGATGTACAGATTGAAGATGATTACTCATTTATGATTATTTCAAATGATACTGATGATATTGAAGCGGTTGAAAAGAAAATTTTTGAAAGTCTCAAGTACTTTAAAGAAAATGGCTTTGAGCAGGCAAATTTCGAACGCATCAAGCGCAAAATGATAGGAAGAGTTGTCTCTTCTATGAATTCATTAAATGTCATCGCGTCTAACTTTACGTATCTAAGCACAAAGGACAGAGATTTTTATAAGCAAATTGAAGCCTATAAGAATGTAACTTATGATTATACAAGGGAGGTATTTAATTACTTTTTTGAGGATTTGGATAATCATTCGATGGCAATACTCTTAAAAAACGACTTAAAGGAATAGGTGAAAAATGAACCGTTACGCATTTGAAATATTTGGGATAGGCATCGCTTGGTATGGGATCATCATAGCATCTGCAATGTTTTTGGGTGTAATTTTACTCACTAAGCTCGGTAAAAAATATGGCTATAAAGAAAATGACATTATAGATTTGGCACTTGTTGTCCTGCCGTCGGCGATCATAGGTGCTAGGACGTATTATGTTATATTTGAATGGTCCTATTATAGTCAACACCCCAATATGATCTTGGCCTTTAGACAAGGTGGTCTTGCCATACACGGTGGCATCATCGGTGGTCTAATTGGTGGCTATATCGTATGTAAGATCAAAAAACTCAAGTTTGCTGATTTAGCGGACATGGTTTCTATGCCCTTGATTTTGGGACAAGCCATTGGTAGATGGGGAAACTTCATCAACCAAGAGGCACATGGTGGCCCTACAGACTTACCGTGGGGGATCATGGTGGATGGTGTCAAGGTACATCCGACATTCCTATATGAATCAATATGGAATTTAGCAATTTTTGCAGTTTTGCTTTTGACCTTCAAAAAGCGTAAATTCTATGGCGAACATTTCTTAAAGTACATGATTTTCTATTCGATTGGACGATTTTTCATCGAAGGTCTGAGAACGGATAGTTTGATGATTGGGCCGCTCAGAATGGCGCAGGTGATCAGTTTAATATTCATCGCAATTGGGACGGGCTTTATTCTATATGCAAAAAAAAGTGGGAAATGGAAAATTGAAGATAACCACTAGATATAGGGTGTCTAAAACCATAGTAGACTGTATGTAGAACTAGAGTCGAATAATAGTTTTACAATTACAAAAAGATTGAAATTTCAATTCATTCAGAACATGAGACTTAAGCACTAGAGGCTTGGGTAAAAGCGACTTTATTTATTTTAAAGTCGCTTTTTTTGTTGCACTTTATTAAAAAAAAGTTTAAAATAACTATATAAAGTGGTATAAAATGTTACAAAGTGGGTAGAAAGACCATAACTTTTAAAACAAAGGACGAGTGGATGATGTTTACCGGAGAATACAGACACTCTGTCGATGCTAAAAATCGATTGAGCATACCATCAAAATTTAGAGAAAAGTTAGGTGATAATTTTTATATCACTAAAGGCCTTGATAACTGTCTGTTTATCTTTTCAATGGACGAGTGGCAGTTGTTTGAGGAAAAATTGAAAGCGCTACCCCTTTCTAATAAGAAGGCGAGAGCGTTTGCACGTTCATTTTTTGCTGGTGCAGCAGAGTGCTCTTTAGATAAACAAGGCAGAATTTTATTACCACAGCCCCTTAGAGAACATGCCAGTATTGATCGAGAAGTATACATAAATGGTGCAGGCTCTCGAATAGAAGTTTGGGATCAAAAGGCATGGGAAGCATATAATGACTTTATGACTGCCAATATGGACGATTTAGCAGAGGATATGGAATCTCTGGGAATCAGTTTCTAACCGCAAATGGATTGAGATGGGAGAGTAGAACTATGGGGTTTAATCATGTAACAGTATTATTGAAGGAAACGATAGAAGGCTTAAATGTAAAACCGGGCGGGATTTATGTTGATGGCACCCTAGGCGGTGGCGGACATTCTTTTAAGATTCTTCAGCTTCTTGAGGACGGTAAACTCATCGGTGTAGATCAAGATCAGGACGCACTGGCTGCGGCAACTAAGCGTTTATCCATTTTTGAAGGCAAGTTTATTCCGGCACATAGTAATTTCGAAAACATAAAGCAGGTTCTTGTGGACCTCAATATTGAAAAAATAGATGGTCTTGTCCTAGACCTTGGTGTATCTTCATTCCAACTTGATGAAGCGGAGCGTGGTTTTTCTTACATGAACGACGGAGCGCTGGACATGAGGATGGATCAAACCTCTAAGTTTTCCGCTTGGGATGTTGTTAATACTTATTCAGAAGGAGAACTTCTCAAAATCATCAGAGAATATGGTGAAGAAAATTGGGCGGTGAGAATTGCCAAATTCATCGTAGAGGCAAGAGCTGAAAAACCAATTGAAACGACTTTTGAACTTGTGGACATTATTAAAAAGGCAATACCAGCCAAGGCGAGACAGGATGGACCGCATCCGGCAAAGAGGACTTTCCAGGCCATTAGAATAGAAGTTAACAACGAGCTTAAAATTATTGAGAAAACAATTGAAGACGCAGTAAGTGTTATGAATAAGGGGGGGCGAATTGCCATTATAACCTTCCATTCATTAGAAGATCGAATTGTTAAGACCACATTTAAGAGACTAGCAGAAGGCTGTATTTGTCCTAAGGAATTACCGGTTTGTGTGTGTAACAATAAACCTAAAATAAAAATAATAACAAAAAAACCTATTTTACCGTCAGAAGAAGAACTTGAAAACAACCCTAGAGCAAGGAGCGCTAAGTTAAGGGTTGCTCAGGTAAAATAGTACCCAAGGAGGGGTAGTATGTATTCAGCTGAAATGTTGCATAGCGAATATGAAATTGAAGATTTTAACAAGTCACAATCGGCTAAAATCGTCAATATCAGAAAGAAACGCTTAGAAAGAGAAAAGCAAAAGAAAAGAGCTAAGGCGACTTTTGTCAACATCGTGAAGTCGATGCTTTTAGTGTTTATTTTCGTGGCAATGCTGAGTATGATTATCTACAAGAACTCTCTTGTCAGTGAAGCCAAGTACAACATCTTTAACTTAAAGTCTGAAATTAAATCTCTGAATACACAGATAGAAGAGCTCAATGCGGATATAGAGCAAAAGACAGAGCTTAAGGCTGTTGAGAAAATTGCAATTGAAGAGCTTAAGATGCAATATCCAACCAAAGAACAGATTGTCTACATCGATCCAACGGTCCAATATGCACTTACAGAAAAGCAAACTGCAATTCCACTAGCTTCAGATGTGGTAAAGGATGAACCAAAGCTGTTTGAAGACATGGTCACAGCAATTTTTAAAGTCAGTAAAAACAATTGATTACAGTTAAAACAAGTCTGCTAACCGCAGACTTTTATTTTATATAATAAAATTTACTTTACAAAGTATGAAATAGTCTGAATTTTTTAAGGTTCAAACTTGTTTATTGATATATTATCGCGTTCGGTTATAATAGTAGTAGTGATCATTTGGAGGCAAATTAATGACCAAATTTAGAAATAGATTATTGATTTTTTTCGTCATCACATGCTGTCTGATGGGGGCTTTGATTGGTCGATTGTTTTATATTCAAGTCATTTGGAAAGACGAATTGACTGCGATGGCAAAGGATCAACAAAACAAGAACATCCCGATTCCTGCAAAAAGGGGCGATATTTTAGATCGAAATGGCGATAAACTTGCATTTTCAATTAAGACCTTCTCGATTTGGGTGAAAGCTTCCGATGTTAAAAATCCGCATGATACTGCGGCCTTGATTGGTGATGCACTTGGTCTGGATACAAATGAAATTCAAAAGAAGATAACAGACGCATCAACCGTCTATGTTAAACTGGTCTCGGACCTCGACAAGAGTCAAGGCGACCTGATTCGCAGCAAAGGCATAAGAGGTATATCGGTTACTGAAGACAACAAGCGTATTTATCCTTACGATAATTTGGCTTCTCATGTGATTGGGAATGTCAATGCTGATAACGATGGCTTCACAGGCATCGAGTATTTTATGAACAGCGTTTTAAAAGGAACTGAAGGCAAGTTCTTTGTCACCACAGATGTTCACGGTAGACAACTGCCATATGGTGAAGATACACTGGTTGCCCCTTTAAATGGAAATGCCATCAAGCTTACAATTGATGATACCATTCAGTATTTTGTTGAGGAACGCCTAGAAGAGGCCATGATCAAACATACGCCAATTTCAGCCTCAGCAATTGTTATGGACCCTATGACTGGTGAAATTCTTGCCATGGCTTCTAAACCGGATTACAATCTTAATGCGGCAAGAGATGTAAGTGGTCTTATGGACCCTGAAGTCTTCGCAGGTTATAGTCCTGAAGAAAAGTCAAAGTATTGGAATGAAATGTGGCGTAACATCGTCATTGGAAACACCTACGAACCGGGTTCGGTTTTTAAGGCAGTAACAGCTGCAATTGCATTAAATGAAGAATTGGTCAACTTAAATACAAAATTTGTGGACAAGGGTGTAAAATATGTCGCAGGTGTTCCACTTCACTGTTGGATTTACCCAAGTGCACATGGCGAAGAAACCTTCCTTGAGGGTTTGATGAACTCATGTAATCCTGTTTTTATGGAGACGATTGATATGATTGGTTTAGAAACTTATTATAAGTATCTAGACTTATTTGGATTTTTTGATAAAACGGGCATTGGCTTACCAGCAGAGGCAAATTCAATCTCGATTCCTCAGGATAAGGTGGGACCAGTTGAACTTGCCACGATGTCATATGGACATGGTATAAACGTCACTATGATTCAAGTGGCTAGAGCCATGTCTGCAATCGTAAATGGTGGTTATTTATTAGAACCCCATATTATTAAGGAAGTCATTGATGAAAATGGTGAAATTGTGAATTTGTATCCACGTGTGGAAACGAGACAAGTCATCACTGAAGCTACTTCAGAAAAAATGAGAGTCATGCTTGAAGCCGTCGTTAAGGACGGAACAGGCCATAATGCCTATATAGACGGCATTAGAGTCGGCGGTAAGACGGGGTCGAGTCGAAAGTTTGAGGATGGCTCATATCAAGAAGACAACGTTGTGGCTTCATTTGTGGGGATTGCGCCTATTGATGCTCCCCAGTTCGTGGTTTATGTTGTTGTGGATGCGCCGCAAGATGAGTTTGGTGGGGGTAGTGTTGCAGCCCCAATCGTCAAAGAAATGTTAGAAGATATTTTAAGATATAAGGGCATAATTCCTGAGATTAAGGAGAGCAAGCAAATTAAAGCGCCTAATCTTGTGGGATTGACATATGAAGAGGCTGCTAAGATACTGACCAAGATGAAAATTAGCTTTTCGACAGATCCTATAACGATAGACAATGCAAATCTATTGATCGTCGACCAGTATCCGGTTGCAGATACAATGATTTCTGACAGTGCAACCATGATTTTATCCGTGGGTGATGAGGTTGCCACAGAAGATTAGGTAAAGAAGACAGGAGGCAATATGAAGTTAAAAAAGCTCTTAAGTGATTCAACCTTTGATGTAATAAAGGGAAGTCTTGATATAGAAATCAATCAAATTGAGCATCATTCTGGTAGGATTGAAAAGGATGCCTTGTTTGTTGCAATTTCAGGCTATCAGAGAGACGGACATGACTTTATTGGACAAGTAATAGAGTCTGGAGCTGTGGCCATATTGGTAGAAAAGGATATAGACCTTGATAAGGTTCCAAAGGGTGTGACGATTGTTAAGGTTGCCAATACTACGTTGGCTTTAGCCGAGGTGGCTAATGTTTTTTATGATTATCCCACAGAGAAGTTGAACGTCGTCGGCATAACTGGCACCAATGGTAAAACATCCATTACCCAAATGCTGAATAACCTTTACACGACATTGGGGCACAAAAATGCTGTATTTGGCACAATTGCCAATTTCATCGGCACTGAAAAAATACCCACTCAAAACACAACACCTGATGCACTTGCACTTGCGCGTTTAATGCAGGAGGCTTCTGATAAAAATTGTGACAATTGCTTTATGGAGGTTAGCTCACATGCTTTAAAGCTCGGGAGAGTTAAGGGCATGTCGTTTAATTATGCCGTTTTTACAAATTTAACAGAGGATCACTTGGATTTTCATCCTGACTTTGAGGATTATTTTGAATCGAAACTCATGCTCTTTAAGATGGCAAAAAAAGGCTGCGTGGTCAATTATGACAACCAATACGGTCAAAGAATTATTGAGACCATAGGCAATGAAAAACCTTGTCTTTCATATGGTCTAACCGACGGGGCGCAGCTATGGGCTAACAATATAGCGTATTATCAGTGGGGGAGCTCCTTTGATGTTAATTGGAAACAGGAAAGCGTGAAAGTATCGCTCAATATTCCAGGCAAGATTTACATTTACAATCTTCTGGCATGTATGGGCGTGATGTTACTTCAAAACCATACACTCACTGAGATCTGTGCATTGATTCCTGAAATCAAACCTGTTAGAGGAAGACTAGAAGCAGTTCCGAATCCACTTAATAGAACTGTTTTGCTTGACTATGCACATACGCCGGATGCCCTTGAGAATGTCCTGGTTGCCATCAAAGAGTTTGCAAAAGGCAAAATCATCACAGTGTTTGGCTGTGGTGGTGACAGAGATCGAAAAAAACGACCTATGATGGGAGGCATCGCTCAGAGCATGTCAGATATCGTCGTATTGACCAGTGACAATCCTAGAACGGAAGCACCTGATCAAATCATAAAGGATGTCCTTGAAGGTATGCAAGCATCAGATGATTTATTTGTCGTTGAAGACAGACGTGAAGGCATCTACAAGGCCTTATCGATGGCAGGGGATGACGATGTGGTTCTGGTTGCGGGTAAGGGTCATGAGGACTATCAAATTATAGGTAAAACAAAGTTTCATTTTGACGATAAAGAAGTCGTACAAGCATTTTTTAATGAGAGGAAATAATATGTTAACAATTTTCGAGTATAATTATATGTATTACATTGCGTTTTTTTTATTGAGTTTTGTAGGGGGACTACTACTTGGCCCTGTGATTATTCCTCAATTAAAAAAGCTTAAATTTGGTCAGGCCATAAGAGAGGAAGGGCCTCAGTCGCATCTTTCAAAAGGCGGAACGCCTACTATTGGTGGTTTGATTTTTATAACTGCATTTTTAATACCAGTTTGTTTTTTCTTGATGCAGTCCTATGAAGTCATTTATGTCTTAACGGGTCTATTGGCCTTTGGTGTTGTTGGATTTTTGGATGACTACATCAAGGTCGTTAGAAAACACAATCTTGGCTTAAAGGCCAAGCAAAAGATGGTGCTTCAAATCTTAGTCAGCCTTATTCTAGCTGTAATGGCAGTTAAGTTTGGTACAGCGATTTACTTGCCTGTGGTTGGCTATCAGGTTGAGCTTGGTATTGCATTTATCCCATTTATGCTCTTTTATTTTATAGCGGTTGATAATGCGGTAAACCTTACAGATGGACTAGATGGCCTTGCGGCATCGGTGACTACGATTGTAATGTTTGCATTTGCATATCTTTCATTTTTGCAAGACAAGCCTGAAATGGTAATGCTTTCATTGGCGATGGCAGGTGCGCTTATTGCCTATCTAAAGTTTAACTGGCACCCGGCTAAAGTATTTATGGGGGATACGGGATCATTGGCACTTGGCGGCATCGTGGCTGCTATGGCGGTGGTCCTAAAGTTACAACTGTGGATACCAGTGATAGGTCTGATTTATGTGATTGAAACCCTATCGGTGATCATACAGGTAAGCGTTTATAAGAAGACTAAAAAAAGAGTGTTCAAGATGGCGCCAATTCATCACCATTTTGAACTCGTTGGTTATACAGAGAAGAAAATTGTAGGCATTTTTTCGCTTATTACACTTGTTATGAGCGTTATTGGCATTTTAATATACTAGAATCTTGGAGGTTACTCAGATGGTTTTTAAAGATCGACGTGTTTTGGTGATTGGACTTGCGAAGTCTGGCATTTCAGCAATTAAAGCTTTAAAAGAAGAAGGGGCACTCGTCGTTGTGAATGACGCCAAATCGGCACTTCAACTTGAGAGCTTGATCCCTGAAATTGAACCCTATGTGGTGGAAACAATCTTAGGTGGACATCCTGAAGCCGTAGACCAGTATGATCTTGTTGTAGTGAGCCCTGGAGTACCTCTTGATATTCCCTTTATAGAGAAAATCAAAGCCATGAATATGCCGATTATCGGTGAAATAGAGCTGGCTTATCAGCTTTGCAAGGGCCAGTTTGTCGGTATTACCGGTACCAACGGCAAGACCACAACGACTGCTTTAACCGGTGAGATGTTCAAAAACGCTCAAAGAGACCATTTTGTCGTGGGCAATATCGGAATTGCTGCAGTATCAAAAGCGAAGGAAGCAAGTGAAAATACGGTAATGGTCACTGAACTCAGCAGTTTTCAGCTGGAATCTATTATTGATTTCAAGGCACATGTGGCTGCTATACTCAATGTGACGCCTGACCATTTGAACCGTCATAAGACGATGGAAAACTATACCCAAGCCAAGGCAAGAGTCTTTGAAAATCAAAATGCGGATGATTACTTGGTCTTGAA
>NZ_JBVBZF010000129.1:0-9598 GCF_057447755.1 Fusibacter sp.
CTTGTTTTTAATGCACATTATTCGTGATGATGCCAACCGGTTTGTTGGAAGAATTAATCTGCAGATAAGTAAAAGTAATCTGGGAAGTAAAGCAGATCTTGGTTATAGAATCGATATGGACCATCAAGGCTTAGGATATGCTAGTCAGGCGGTCGAGCTTGTTGTAGACAAGGCCTTTAAAGAACTGGATATTGTAGAGATATCATCGGGGACTGCCATAGACAATTACGGGTCACAGAGTGTTTTAAGAAAGAATGGTTTTGTTGAAGTCGGAAAAGTAGATCAAGTTTTAAAGATAAGGGGTAGCTTTGTGGATGGCCTTTTATATTCAATAAAAAAGTAGATCTTTTAATCGTCTTATATTTGAGAGGGGCTTCTATGATGACGAAAGTTGACGTTTTAAAAATGAAAGAAAGTTTTCAAGAAAGAAATATTGAAATTGATTATTATGATACAAGAGAAGCTTTATTAGAGGGGCTTAAGGTTATTGTGGGTCAGTACAATACAATTGGCGTTGGAAATTCTCAGTCTTTAAAGGTATTAGGCATCACAGAGACCCTTTCAGCTATGGGAAAGACTGTGTATGATAAAACCCTTTTTAGTTCAAAACATGAAATTACAAAAGTTAAGAAGTTGGCTTTGACTTCTGATTGTTATATATCAAGTGCAAATGCAATCTCTTTGGATGGAAAGATTGTCAATGTGGACCATAGTGGCAATCGTGTTGCTGCGATTACCTATGGGCCAGAAAAAGTCCTTTTAATCGTTGGAACGAATAAAATTGAAAAAACAGAACAAGACGCCATCAAGAGGGCACTTAATGTAGCCACCCCTTTAAATGCAAAAAGAGCTAAAAGAAATCCGCCTTGCACTCGTGGAGAGGCATGCAGTGATTGTGTTCAAAGTGAAAGGGTTTGTAACTATGTTTCTATAATTAGGGGCCAGCATCAAAAGGGGAGAATGAAGATCCTTGTAATGGATGAAACTTTGGGCTTCTAAATCTTTTATGCCTTCTTGGAAGTAAACGATGACCCCTTCAATTTAGCATATCACCTTAATGGTCTATAGGGTAATTTGTCGGATTTGTTGTAGCTCACTGCATAAGATTCAATATTAATTTTAAAAAAAGATTACATCAGGGAGAAATCATATGATAAAGCATATTCATATTCTAGGCGCATCAGGTTCAGGCACAACAACATTAGGTGAAAAAATACAAAGTGAATTACATTTTAAGCATTTAGATACCGATCATTACTTTTGGATGCCGACAACACCCCCTTTTACAGAAAAACGTGATGTATCCAAGAGAATTGACCTTATCAAAAATGATATAAATCTTCACGATAGATGGGTTCTCACTGGTTCGTTATGTGGCTGGGGAGATTGTTTTATAGATGACTTTGATTTAGTCATATACCTTAGAATTCCTAAAGAGGTCAGAATGAAGCGTCTTGAACTTCGAGAAAAAGAACGCAACGGCGACGCAATTCTCAAAGGAAATGCCAGGTTTGAAGCCTATACCACTTTTATGGACTGGGCAGCATCTTATGATGAAGGTGGTCTTGACATTAGAAGTAAGGCCTTGCATTATCAGTGGCTTGATACTTTGAAGTGTAAGGTACTGAAAATAGAGGAGGACATTTCACTTGAACAAAAAATGATTTTAGTTAAAAAGATAATAAATGGAGAATGTCATGGAAAAGAATAGTTTAGGTTGTTTCGGAATCATAATAATAACCCTTTTAATTTTTTTTGGATCTGCTTTGATTTTAAGCCCAATGATCTCAAAATTAGGTTACACATCTGTTGAGAGTTCTTATCATTTAATGACGCATGCACTAATCGTATCTATGGTGGTGACAGTATTAACTTGTACTAAGATTATCGTTGATAAAATAGATTTGCTAATGGATAAGATTGATCAGCAGAATAAATAAATCTGATGTAAATCAATAATCTATAGAATGAAAAATAGGGAGGCCCCACATGGCAGTTTTGGTTTTAAATTTGATACTTTTTGTGATTGGTTTGGGCATATTTTATGCTGTAACGAGATCAGCTGTTTTATCAGCACTTGAAGAGTTTGAATATAATAAAGCGCTTAAGAGGAACGAGGCACTAAAAAACATGAGTGAAGATGAGCATTGGGATTCGTAAAGATATATAGCTTACACTATTGCTGGTAATACATAGGTTTGTTATAAGATTTAATTAAATTTTATTCTAATTCTTTTCAATTTTAAATTTTCTAAATCCTAAAATTATTTTAATCCTAGATTCTTTTAAGCGTACCTTATGAAGGGTTAATATAGACGATGTCGTGATAACTTATTGGTTAAGAAAATGGAGGCAAGTATGCGTGTTGAGGAAGCAATAAAACTCAGAAGCTTGGGGAAGTTGATTGAATCAAATGAACTGCTCAAATCACTCGTTAGAGAATATCCAGACGATGCAATCGTAAATTATCAGTGTGCTTGGAGTTATGATGTTCTTGAACTGGAAAAAGAGGCAATTCCATATTATGAAAAATCCATTGCCTTAGGACTACCTGATGAAGATTTGAAGGAAGCCTATCTTGGTCTTGGAAGTACTTATAGAGTAATAGGAAATTATGAAAAATCAAAATGTATCTTTGAAGAGGCAATCTCAAAGTTTGATGATAATTCACTGAAAGTTTTTTATGCAATGACTTTATACAATTTGAAGACACACTCACAATCAATGGACATACTTTTAAAATTATTGGCGACTACTTCAGAGGACCAGAGTATTAAACGCTATTCGAAAGCAATCAATTATTACTCAAGTAATTTAGATCACGTGGTAGATTGAGTAAAGGGTTTTTATATGGATGATACAATAAAATTTTGTTCTCGACATTATTAAGAAGAAAATCTATTTCTTTTAATCCTCTTTTGGAGGACGCGTAATTGGAGAGCAGAGAATTAAATAGAAAAAGGTGGGCATATGATTCAATCTATTGTACATATTGCACTTGTTGTAAGAGACTATGACGAGGCAATAGCGTTTTATACTGAAAAACTAAAGTTCGAACTTCTTGAAGATACTTATCAGCCAGAGCAAGATAAAAGATGGGTTGTAGTAGCTCCAAAAGGGTCAAAAGGTACAACCATATTACTCGCTAAAGCTTCAAATTCAACTCAAGAAGATTTTATAGGAAATCAGTCAGGTGGGCGGGTATTTTTATTTTTAAAAACGGATGACTTTTGGCGTGACTATAATGATATGATGCAAAATGGCATTGAATTTGTAAGAGAACCTAAAGAAGCTGATTATGGTACAGTCGCAGTTTTTAAAGATTTATATGGGAATCAGTGGGATTTACTTCAATTTAATGAGGCGCATCCTATGTCAAGCAGAACATAACAACATTTGAGCCACCTTCGATGTCTCAAACCAATTTTCGCTGACGCTGTTTGAGATTGAACATTTCTCATCACAGCTTTCGGCTCAAATTTTGTTGTATACAATCATTTAACGCCAAAACCTTGTTTTGTCGTTATCCATCTCATCTAACCGCTTTTCTCAAGTTGAAAATGCCTCTCAAAGTTGGCTGAAAACGAATGATATATAATAAAAATGGACTGACTTTAATTAGTCAGTCCATTTTTTTTTTCTAATTAGGACTCAAATCTGGACAATGAAGCCATATGGATTGTAATTCATTATGTATTTAATATAATGAAAGTGATCACTATAAACTACATAGTCTTTTATTTCTAGGCGAGAAACTGAACAACATAGCTCCAGCCTTCATCCTCATTGTTACAAGAATGTGCATGATTGGTTTTAACTATTGCAACACCACCTATTAATATAAGGACAGCCAACATGATTGTGATGAGTTTGTTTTTCTTCATTTTTAAACCTCCATTCAATATTTTTTAATTTGACTTAAGTATAAATAAGGAGCATATGATGAATAACTATTTGGGAACAATAATTAAATCAATTCGGATCAACAAGGGAATCACTCAAAAGGACTTAGCACAAGGTATTTGTACAATCAGGCAATTGACACGAATTGAATCTAATGAAAGCAGTCCAAGCGCATTTATATTGCAAGGATTCTCAACTAGAATAGGTGACGATTTATTAAAATATTTACCTTACTCAAGTGAAAAGGATGGTCATATAATCAAAATAGTCCTAGATGATGCATATCGATATTATAATAAGCATCAGTATTTCAAAGCACTTAGTGAGATTGAAAAACTTGATTATATAGATCACATTAATGATACGGCAATTCAACAAGAAGTTCTTTGGCTTAAATCAAGTGCACAAATACATACGAATCAATTTAATGGTAATTCAGACTATTTTGTGTCATTATTACGGTTGACTAAATCTTTGGAAAGAGTAGATGATGTTTTTAGTGACAGCTTATCTAAAATAGAGCTTGAAATAGTAAGCACCATCATCTATTTTCTATTAGAACAAGATGATTTAGTTCATGCACAAAAACTGATGTATCATTTGATAAATTACTACGAAGCAGATCATGAGATAAGACATTTTGCACCATATTTAAGAGCCTTGTATAACTTATCTAAAATCAGCTTCATGAATCATGAATATGGTAAATCTGTTGATTATGCAGAAAAAGGAATCGCTTGTTGTACTCGAAATAGTTGTTTAAGTCAGCTGGACAGGCTTTATAATATTGGTGGAAGAGCATATTATAAAGCCGGTGATGTCGAAAGGGGCAAACACTATTTGATACTTTATATTTTATTGTCTCAAAATCGAGTCGATCATTATCAACTTAAGACAATTTATACAACCTTAATTGAAAATTATGTTTAGCAATTATTACACTTTAGCCCTTTAATTTTTGTAGTAATGCTTCTTTTTATTGTAATTCTGCATAAAAACAATCACTGGAAAAACTAAGTAAACCATGAGTAGTGGCCATGCGTGTTTGATGATTGCCTTCTCTTCCTTAATAGTCATTGACTTATTAATCAAAGAAATGTTGATATCACTTAGTAAATTACTTGTTTCTATTTGCGTTATGCTAGTTGTTATGGGATTTAAAAGCCTATACCTGTTTAAAAACAAGAATTTTTCGGCATGCATAATTAATGTCGTGTTCTCATCGGTATCAACTAGGAAAAAGATTGAACCTTTTGTAGGTTCAATCTGATGGACAGTAATTGATTTTTCAACTCTATTTTCTATGAGTGATATATAGTTTTGCGAGAGCTGCTTTTCAGATATTGGGAAGAAGAGTATTCCAGCTATGAATAATAGTGAAGTCCCCAAAATCAGAGCCTTTAAATATTGTTTAGAGGTCATTCTCTTCTCCTTTCTCATTTTTAAAAGCGAGTTCCATGACGAAATAGAATAGTTGCTATATGCAAACATATGTGTATATACAGTCATACCAAAAGTGGTATTTTTCCAAGGTGAATATGCAAAGTAATTGCCATCATAGTATATATCCCCAGAACCTCTTCCAGCCTGTGTAATTTTATATTTCGTACCATAAAAACTGTTGGTATGTCCAGAGAAATTTTTATCTGTTAAAAAGTACTCTATTTGTTCATAGTCTGAATCAACGTCATAATGCGGAATTATAAATGATGTAACACTAAGCCCAAAACCCAAATAGGTCAAAACATTTTTACCTATTGCTAATGCTGGAGCAGCTGGAAGTGAAAGCGTACCTGCTATTAAAGCAGCCAAATTGCGTTAGTGCGCGTTTCATAAATACCGCCTCTAGATTGCGTTTTGAATTTCAACTACAAATGCTTTTACATATGTAGTTGTTAATTGAATATTATCAATAGTAGTTTTGGGTTTCAATAGACAAAAATGTCTAGTCACCAAACACCTGATTATCACCTCCAATGAGGACACATATTATGCACTTTTCAACTAAATAAAAGTATGGTATAATGATTTGTGTTTTCTTTTCGTTAGAAATTTACAAAATAAGTCAGTAAGACTTTAAGGAGGAAATGAGATGAAGCATATCAAAACTTTAAACAGTGGAACATTAAAAAGCTCTGCTGAACATGGTGGTTGTGGAGAATGTCAAACATCTTGCCAATCAGCTTGCAAAACTTCTTGTACTGTTGGAAATCAAGAATGTGAAAATAAATAATAGCTTCAGTTTAGAAAGCAGCTTGAAGCTGCTTTTCTTCATGCCTTTTGGCAAGCACTAGAAATGGAGGATTTAATGATTCATAAGTTTAAGCAAGGCGATCTTTATTTTGTCCTTGATGTAAATAGTGGTGCGGTGCATGTAGTAGATGAAATCGTTTTCGATGTATTAGAATATTATCCTAAAACCTCTCCCATTAATGTCGTAAAGAGTCTCATGGATCGATATCCAGAAGAGATGATCAAAGAAACAATAGATGAAATAGATGAATTGATTGAGCATGATATGTTATTTACAGATGATCAATATGTAAACTCAATCGAATTTCAAAATAGAAGTCCTGTCATCAAGGCAATGTGTTTACACATCGCTCATGACTGTAATATAAGATGTGCATACTGCTTTGCATCTCAAGGAGACTTTAAAGGCGATCGTTCAATGATGTCTTTTGAAGTGGGTAAAAAAGCCCTTGATTTGTTGGTTCAATATTCAGGTAACCGCCGAAATTTGGAAGTGGATTTCTTTGGTGGTGAACCCCTTATGAATTTTGAGGTGGTTAAGCAATTGGTTGATTATGGTAGAAGTTTAGAAGGCCCAAATAATAAGCGTTTTAGATTTACACTTACAACCAATGGCGTATTACTAAATGATGAGATTATGGCATATGTCAATGAGAACATGGAAAATGTCGTACTCAGTATTGACGGAAGAAAAGAAACCAATGATAAGATGAGATATACGATTTCAGGTGGTGGCACATATGATGTGATCGTACCGAAATTTAAAAAACTCGTTGATGGTCGTGAAGGCAAATCTTACTATGTAAGAGGGACGTTTACCAAATATAATAAAGACTTCGCAAAGGATGTATTACACCTTGCTGATTTAGGATTTAAATCCACGTCAGTTGAGCCTGTAGTGGCACATCCAGATGACCATTATGCGCTCTCAGAAGAGGATATTGAATACATCAATAGCCAATATGATGAACTGGCGGAAGAACTCATCAAGCGAAAAGGCACTGAGAAGGCGTTCTCATTCTTCCATTTTGCAATTGATATGAAGCAAGGACCATGTGTGGTAAAACGTCTATCAGGTTGTGGTGCAGGATCCGAATATTTGGCAATCACTCCTGAAGGAGATATTTATCCATGTCATCAGTTTGTTGGCGATGACCACTTTAAAATGGGCAATGTCATGGCTGGACTTCTTGACTTCGGTTTGACTAACGAGTTCAAGAATGCACATGTTTACAACAAGAAAAAATGTCGTGAGTGTTGGGCGAGATTCTACTGTAGTGGTGGCTGTCATGCAAATGCTTACAATTTTAATAAAGACATTTACATCCCTTATGACTTGGGATGTGAGCTCGAGAAAAAACGCATTGAGTGCTCAATTTATATTTATGGGAAGCTCAATGAAGAAAAGGGTGACTTATGATAAAGGATTTTAAATCTTTCAAACCTCAAATTCAACAAGACTGTTTTGTTGCAGAAAGTGCTGATATCATAGGACAAGTAATAGTAGAAGAAAATGCGAACATTTGGTATAATACAGTAGTTAGGGGTGACGTTGAACCTATTTTTATTGGAAATCATACAAATGTTCAAGATCAAGTCGTCATTCATGTCAGTCATGGCTTTCCAGCTAAGATTGGCGCCAAGGTCACTATTGGGCATGGTGCCATCGTTCACGGCTGTACTGTGGAAGATCATGTGCTTATAGGCATGGGAGCGATCGTTTTAGATGGTGCCTATATAGAAAAAAATTGCATCATAGGAGCGGGGGCTCTAATCCCACCAAACAAGAGAATTCCAAGCAATTCATTAGTTGTTGGCTCACCGGGCAAGGTTGTAAGAACCTTAACGGATGAAGAAATCGAACACATTGAGCAATCTGCTTTAGGTTACGTGGAATTGTCACAACATCATAAATCAAAATAGGGAGGATTCTAGATGAAAGGAAAAAATACGATCTTGTTTTTCCTAGTTGTTGCACTTATAGCAGGTCTTGCATTTGTGGCGATGAACGGGTTAACTATCGGCAGTTACACTTTAGAATCAGTAGAAGATTCAATGAATTTAGGCCTTGATATCAAGGGCGGCGTAGTCGTTGTGTATGAAGCGCTTACAGATGAGACAGGAACAGACTTAACGAGAACAATGGAACAAACGAAGCAAGTAATCGGGAAACGTGTCAATGAACTTGGCTTAACAGAGCCAGTAATCACGATTCAAGGTGACAAGCGAATTAGAATAGAATTACCAGGTGTCAGCAATGCGCAAGAAGCCATCAATTTGATTGGTCAAACGGCTCAACTTGAGTTTGCTAGAGTAACCGGTAGCACACTTGCCTATGCAGGTATGACTAAGGAAATGTTTGAATCAGAAACAGTCTTAACTGGTGAAAATATTGATGATGCTTATGTTTCAAGAGATACTTACAACCAGCCAGTTGTTGCTTTAAAATTTGATAGTGATGGTACAAATTTATTTACTGAAGGTACTAAGGCAGCTTCAGGAAATGGTACAATTAACGGTCAAATTGCAATTTTACTCGATGGCAAAGTTATTTCAGCGCCTTTTGTAGATTCAGTTATTGCAAAAGGTGAAGCCGTTATTGAAGGCAATTTCTCACTTGAGACTGCTAACGAGCTTGCAACTCTTATTAGAGGTGGAGCACTTCCAGTACAGCTTGAAGAAATTCAAACCTCTGTAATTGGTCCTACTTTAGGTCTTGATTCACTTAAATCAGCTTTAAACGCTGCTAAAATAGGCTTACTTTTAGTTGTATTGTTTATGTTAATCTACTACCGTATTCCTGGTGCCATTGCATCGATTGCACTTGCTTTATATGCGGTAATCGTGGTTTATGCCATGATTGGATTTAACGCAACATTAACTTTACCAGGTGTTGCTGGTATCGTATTATCCCTTGGTATGGCAGTTGATGCCAACGTTATTATCTTCGAGAGATTAAAAGAAGAAATGAAAGTTGGAAAATCACTAAGAGCTTCAATCGACAGTGGCTTCCACCGTGCGATGAGAACAATCATTGACTCAAACGTTACTACTTTCATAGCAGCTGTTATCTTATTCATATTTGGTGAAGGTCCAATCAAAGGCTTCGCAGTAACGCTTATGATCGGTATCATTTCAAGTATGTTTACAGCAGTTGTTGTCACTAAAACGTTATTGAAACTATCACTTGGTTTCACAGATCGTAAAAAACTCTATGGATCAAGGGGGTAGCTGAAATGAAAGAATTTAATTTTACACCAAAATATAAATTATGGTTCAGTATTTCAGGTGCTGTAATCATCCTAGGCATTGTCATGATGCTATTAAATGGCCTTAACTTCGGTATTGACTTCACTGGCGGTACCATGATGCAAGTAAACCTTAACCAAACGGTTTCGGTGAGTGAAGTAAATGACGTGATCAAAGCGTTTGATCTTTCACC
>NZ_JBVBZF010000130.1:0-9595 GCF_057447755.1 Fusibacter sp.
AAATATTTCTGGTAAAGATTTTCGTAATTCCATTTCAGCCTCCCTAAATTTGTTCCAACCCAGTTGGATTGTTATGATATTAACATCATATAACATTGAAATTCCAATGTCGATTGAAAGAGAGTGGTCATAAAAACTTCTAATGTTAAGCAAACATTTATAAAATATCGTTATAGTAGATTGGTTAATTATTAGCGATTTCATTTTCATTAAAGTTATTATTATTTTGTCAGAGATTTATTTTTTACATGACGAAATTCTCATAAGGTGGTATTGTAATAATATAAAACTATTTAGGAGGCCGAATGAAATTATTTAAAATGTACCGGGGGCTCCCGAGAAGCGTCTACATTATTTTTATCGCACAAATTATTAATCGTTTTGGTGATTTTGTAATGCCTTTTTTGACGCTGTTTCTAACGAAAAAACTCGGCTTTTCAATGACTACAACAGGAACAATTGTCATGATTGCAACATTAATGACCATACCCGGAAGCTTGTTGGGTGGAAAAGTTGCTGACCATTTAGGTCGTAAAAAAAGTTATCTGTTCTTTCAAGGGTCTGCAGGAATATCCCTGCTTTTATGTGCCTTTTTTTATCATAGTCCAACCATGTTGATCTTTATTTTATTGTCCGCTTTCTTTAATGGGGCTGTCAGACCTATTATCTCGGCAATTTTAGCGGATGTTCTATCGCCAGAGCAAAGACAGGTTGGGTTTTCATTATCCTATTTGGGCATTAACATTGGGGTAGCACTTGGTCCTATGGTAGCGGGCTTCTTATTCAATCATTTCCTAATCATGATCTTCATTGGGGATGCGATTACGACCTTTATTGCAGTGACACTGATGATGAAATTCATCGATGAGACAATGCCCGAAAAAGATATGGATCAAAGTCAACTAAGCGAAAGTGAAAAGCATGAACAGGGAAGTCTGGCTCAAGCGCTTATGAAGCGCCCCCAGCTTATTTGGTTTCTGATTTTTAATGCGTTTTTTAGTGCCACCTATATACAGGGCGGCTTTTCCTTGCCACTTATTTTAGAGCACCTATATGGTGAAAAAGGACCTCAAATTTATGGCGCACTTATTAGTACGAATGCAATTACAGTCCTAGCGATGACGATTTTAATTACGGCATTTTCCAAACGGTTTAGGCCAATTGTAAACATTGCCATTGGTGGTATTGCTTATAGTATAGGCTTTGGAATGATCGGCTTAATAGAATGGCTTCCTTTATTTTGGATGTCTACGATCATATGGACACTTGGTGAAATCATCATGTCCATTAACTTCGGCGTTTATATTGTCAACCAATCCCCTTCTAACTTTAGGGCACGTTTTAATGGCCTAACCAGTTTGAGCTGGGCAGCAGGTGCGGTTATTGGTACCTCCTTCGTCGGTCTCTATGCTGATAAGCATGGTATCGTCAAAGTATGGGGCCTTATTGCATTATTTTCAATTATCGGCACGATTGGTATGTTCGTCCTTAGTAGATGGAAGACCGGTCAAAACCTCGTTGCAGAGACGACATCGGACTCTGACGTGAAGGGATAAAGAAATTTATGGTTAAGGCAAGCCTTAAATCAATAGATTGAATCATACAATCTTTATTAGAGCATCCAAATTAAAGTATCTAAATTGAATTAATTTTATTAAATATAATAAATCGAAATAAAAGACAAAGAGGGAAATTATGGAAAATTACTATGGTGAAATGGCAGCACTTGCCACTGCTTTATGCTGGGCTGTGACAGCAACTTCGTTTGAGCACAGCGCAAAAAAAATTGGGTCAATGAATTTGAATCTATTGAGACTTTTTATCGGTCTGGCTTTTTTATCAATATTTACTTTAATCACGAGAGGATACCTGTTCCCAACAGATGCAACACAATCTGAATGGTTTTGGCTTTTACTCTCTGGTCTTGTGGGCATCGTTATAGGAGACTTGCTTCTCTTTGAAGCCTTTGTCTTGATTGGATCTCGAATTTCAATGCTCATTTATGCCAGTGTACCCCCGCTTAGCGGCATTATGGCATTCATGTTCTTAGGCGAGAAGATGACTATGTTCCAAGTGATTGGGATGTTCATCACCCTTGTCGGGATTGCATCTGTAATACTGGTGACGGAGAAGGACAGCAAAAAAGTGAGTTTTTCGCATCCGGTCTTAGGCATCCTCTTTGCATTTGGGGGCGCTTTTGGTCAGGCGGCTGGTTATATTATCGGTAAATTTGGAATGGCAAACTATGACCCGTTTTCTTCAACACAAATAAGATTAATTGCGGGGATTATCGGCTTCATGGTAATCTTTACTTTAAAGGGCCATTGGCCAAAGTTTATGACCGCATTTAAGCGAAGAGATGCTCTTGCAACTTTAACACTGGGGTCCTTCTTTGGTCCTTTTTTAGGGATTTCATTATCATTATATGCTGTACAAAAGATAAATCCAGGTGTTGCCTCTACATTGATTTCAATTACGCCGATCTTGTTGATTCCCTATGCTTTCTTTATAAAGAAGGAGAAAGTTTCTCTAAAAGAAGTTTTGGGAACGGTAATTACGCTCCTTGGCGTGGGTGTGATGTTTGTATAAGCTTGAGTACAAAATAAGTTGATTAATTTAGAAATCGGCAAGGAGGAGTGGAGATGAAAACAAATATTTACGCTAAGTTAAAAATAATTTTTATCCTTACTTTACTATTAACGGGTTGCAGGAATGTTGAAATACAAGACACTGATTCTGTACCGGAAATCAATTATTCATTTGTAAAAGGAAGTATTGATGACACTTCGTTATCTGAAATTATTATGACCTTAACCAGTGAAGCATATGATGGGCGTTTGACGGGTACAGCGGGTAATGACTTAGCGCAAGATTACATCGTGGATGCATTTAAACAAATCGGACTCGAAAGTCAGGTCGATGCTCCAGATTTTAAACAATCCTATACTCAAAATACCATAATCAACCATAGGGTACCGACCTTAGAAACAGTTAGTTCAACGGGGAGTACAGTTGATACATTTAAATTTGGGGAAGAATTTAGGGTAATCTCATTGTGGCAAGGCTTAAAAATTAACGGGGATGTCGATGCAGATATTATTGAGATTACAGATTTGACATCACTCAATGCGGATAATACAGAATTAAGTGGGAAAGTACTGCTCATTAACAGTTCGCTCTTAGGCGAAAATGGAGATGCAGTTTACAATTTGTTACAGTCCGTTTTAAGGCTAAAGCTCGATATAAAAGGCATTATTCTTGGTAAAGATAATAGGCATTCAAGTACCTACATCGTGAGTACCTCCTTGGGATATGTTGTAGATCAGTCACCTGCAGATGATTTTAACAACGAAAATGGTCCTGTTATGCTGTATTGTATTGATACCGTTTACCAAGCCCTTTCAGAGGCTTCTAGAAAGGGTGAGAAAGTTAATATTTCATTGGATTATGAGTATAAAACCGTCGAAACAGCCAATATTGTTGGCAGTATAGAAGGCAAAGATGAAAATTTGAAGAATGAAACGATCTTCATATCAGCTCATCTGGATCATGTTGGAAACAATGGTGATGGCACTTTTAATCCAGGCGCTCTCGACAATGCATCTGGTATTGCAGGACTGCTTGAAATTGCAAAACTGATGAAGTCAAATGAACAAGCACCAGATAGAACTCTTGTGTTTGTTGTCTTTAACGGTGAGGAACAGGGGATGTTTGGCTCACGTTACTATGTTAATCATCCGCTCTTTGACTTAAAGACGAGTAAAATCATCAACTTGGATATGATAGGCTCACCTAAAGAAATACCGCTCACCATCGCAAGTCGATTTTCCAAGCAAAAAAAAGCCATTGAAAAAATGGCTCAGATGTTGGAGATATCCGTCGTGACAGAAAATGAGATGGCTAGTGACCATACGTGGTTCAATGCAATGGGATACGATGGTGTAACACTGATCCATTATGATTTAGAAAAGATTCATACGGTTTATGATGTCAGCGATAATGTAGATATAAGCAGAATGCATGATCCCTTGAAGCTTGTTTTATATTATTTAAATGAAGAAGCTTATGAATGAAAAATGATTGGGTTTCGGTTTATGTTTCACAGGGCACTGGGATGTCTAATTTTTATTTTAGATAAATTACTTTCGACTGTGACGAGGTCTTAAATGACTAGAGTTATTTTCATTGGAAAAACAGGTGCAGGAAAAACTCCCCTGATTCAATGGATAATAAACAAAAAACGAATTCGATAAATGTCTTAAAATAAATTACAAGTCAAAAATTAATCTATTTGAAAGATATGAAGACATAGGGGGTAGCAATGATTGGTAATCTTGAGCTTTTAATTAGACTGGTAAGTTCTGCGATAGCAGGGGGCATAATCGGTATGGAGAGAGAAGCGCGTAACAGACCTGCGGGACTAAGAACCCATATTTTAGTTACCCTAGGCTCTGCACTGATCATGCTTATTTCCATGTATGGTTTCAATGGGTTTGGTGCTCAGGGAAACGGAGGTGAGCCTGCCAGACTCGCAGCACAAGTGGTTAGTGGCATAGGTTTTCTGGGTGCTGGTACCATTATGAGAAACGAAAACAGCGTACATGGACTGACCACAGCAGCAAGCATTTGGGTTTGTGGCGGCATTGGCTTGGCATTTGGAAATGGCTATTACTTTGGTGGTATTGCAACGACTCTAATTGTCCTGGTAACACTTAAAAGCATGGGTGCAGTAGAGCAAAAGCTCTTTAAAAAGAACTATAGGGAGCTTGTAGTCTCATGTAAAAAAAGAGTGGGTATTATTGGTGAAATCGGTACGATTTTTGGAAACAATAATATTGGTATTCGAGATATAACCGTAAGCAGTGTCTTTGATGAGGGAGATGCGAGTGAAATTGTGGGCAATATTAATTTTATTGTAAAGCTTCCCTCAAGTTTTATCGTTGAGAAACTATTTGATGAAATATTAAGTGTGGAGGGCATCCTAAGTGTTAGCTGGGGAGATGACACCCTATAAAGCATAAGTTCACCATTAAGAATGATTATACTTAAAACAAAATAGCCCCCAAACCATCAATATGACTTGCTCACCCTCGGTTTGACCGTAAAATTACGTTTCGGTTGATCAAGAGGGTGCATATTGATTGTTTGGGGGCTTTAATTATGCGTTAATGGCCTCGAATAAATCTGAGATTAATTGCTTAACTTCAGTAACGACGTCATCAAGGGCAACTTTTTTGTTGACTGACTTATCACGTGTTGTCATTTCCACAACAGCTTCCTTAAGATTTCTTGGACTTACGACCAATCGTACAGGAACACCTAAAAGGTCTGCATCTGAGAACATGAAGCCAGGACGCACCTCTCTGTCATCATAAATGACCTCGATGTTTTGGCTTTGGAGTTGCTTATAGAGATTGTCTGCAAATGCTTTGGTTTCTGCATCGTCTACTCTAAGGCAGCAAAGGTGAACCTGCCATGGTGCAATTGAAATTGGCCAAATTGGACCGTATTCATCATGTCTTGCTTCACAAACTGAAGCTGCAAGGCGTCCTACGCCAATACCATAGCAGCCCATAATTGGATTTTTTTCAAGGCTGTTTTCATCGGTGTATGTCATGCCCATAGATTCAGAGTATTTTGTACCAAGCTGGAAGATGTTACCGACTTCGATTCCTCTTGAGAGGTTGATGCTGTGCTTTCCACATTTAGGGCAAATGCCACCTTCTTGAATTTTAGACAAGTCTACATATTCTACTGCACCATAATCTCTTTCAAAATTGAAGCCAGTGCAGTGGTAATCCGTTTCATTTGCACCGACGATTAAGCTCTTGATGCCTTCAAGTGAACGGTCAAATAGAACTGTAGCATTCTCAGTTAAGCCTTTTGGTCCGATGAAGCCAGCAACAATCCCTGAATTTTCTTCGATTGTGGCTGGGTAGACTTGCTCTCCTAAGTAGTTGTTTAATTTAACATCGTTAATGTCCATATCACCACGTGTAAAGACCACAACGTAGCTGTTATCTTTAATGCGTTGATAAACAACGGCTTTACAAGATTGCTTGATATCTGTGCCAAGGAAGGTCATGACTTCCTCAATTGTTTTAGCATTTGGCGTGTGTACCTTTGTTAAGGCTTCAACACTACCTGCTTCATTCTCGATGATGGTTTCTGCGGCTTCAAGGTTTGCACTGAAATCACAGTTATTACAAATCGCCAATGAATCTTCGCCAATTGGTGTTAAGAGCATGAATTCATGAGCCACTTTACCACCCATCATACCAGTGTCTGACGCCACTGAAATAACTTCAGGCACCCCAGCACGTTTGAAAATCCTGTGATATGCCTTTAAACAGCGATCGTAATAGTGTTCTAAATCCTCTTGAGTGAGATGGAAAGAATAGGCATCCTTCATTGTAAACTCTCTTACTCTTATAAGACCAGCTCTTGGTCTTGCTTCATCTCTGAACTTTGTTTGAATTTGGTAGATCATAAATGGATATTTAGTGTAGGTGTTTGCAAAATCCCTTACCAAATGAACTGCAGCTTCTTCATGAGTCATGCCTAGGACAAGCTGTGCATTGTTTCGATCTTGAAATCTCACAAGCTCGCTACCCACACTTTGGAAACGACCCGATTCTTCCCAAAGACTTCCTGGTAGCACGACTGGGAAAAGAACTTCCTGTCCATCAATAGCATCCATTTCCTCACGGATGATTTCTTCGATTTTACGTGTAATTTTTTTAAGCGAAGGGTAAAGGGAGTAGATTCCGTTCGAAACCCCTTTCATGTATCCGCCTTTGACCATAAGCGCGTGGCTGTCTATGACGCAATCGGATGGTCTTTCTTTAAAACGCTCGCCAACTAGATTTGCTAATTTCATGTGGTCCTCCTTAATGATTTATGCCTTTTGGCTAAATTTATGTTGATGTTAGTTTATAATAAAAAAACCCTAAGCTATTGCTAGCTTAGGGCGAATATACTTCCGCGGTACCACCTAATTTCAGATTTCTCTGCACTCTGGATACAAAACAAAATTGTTTGATATCAGTTCCCTATAACGGTGGAAATCCGGTGAATCTTTAAGCCGAAACCTTGGAATCACTGTTCAAAGATAGGTTCAATACGACGCCGTAAAGACTTTCACCAACCGTCTTCTCTCTAAAACTTTGTTCATATCTACTGGTTCTCATCATTACATTTTCATATATCGTTTAAACATATTGGATTTTAACATATTTTTAGGGGGGACGTCAATCCTTTTTTAGTCTATCCTGGTTGAACTAAAATCATGTATAATATTAGCAGGTGCAATTAAGCCCTATATATGAAGTGAAAGTAGAAAAAGGTTATTGAGATTATGATTATGCGAGGTGTAGCATGAAAAAAATTGAAAATCGACAAGTGATAATTGATCTCTTAAAAAGTGGGACCTTTGTACCGCTAAATATCGTCGGCATATTGGAGAACACAAGCAATATAGGTTACTTTGATGATGAAACCGGTAGTGTTTGGGTTGAAAATGATTATTTTAACTATGTTTATGGGGATTCTAAAGTTATTTTAAATAAAATTGAACAATTAGAAGATGGCTTTTATGGCTTTTCAGGGGTCCTTGGCGAGCTTGCAAAATCAATATACAGCGAGTATTTACTCCACTGGCTAGAGCCAACTGAGAGATATATTTTCACAGGTGACCTCAAGGCACTAGGGCATCAAAATACGAATAAGACTTATGATGTCGTATCGATACCCTTTGAGGAAGCAAAGGGCATTGATGATCGATATGAGTATCAACAAGAAGGATCGCTTAAAAGAATCCAGGATGCCATATTAAACAGGCCTACCTCTGCAATTTACATAAACAATGAGCTTGCCAGCTATGTTTTGGTGCACGAGGACAATTCCATAGGGTATATGTTTACACTTGAAAAGTACAGACAAGAAGGCCTTGGCTATATTGTCACCATGGATATTTTGGAAAAGATGATTGCTAAAAAAACCCTTCCCTTTGTAGAGATCAATCAGCGCAATTTCAAATCACAACGTCTGGCAAAAAAGACCAGCTTTGAAAAGGACGCCTTCATGCCTTGGTTTGGTATTATAAAGGGATGCCCTGAGGTCTTTAAAGACCTAAAGCCCTTTGGTGAGGATGCCTTTTACTTTACGACCATGGCACAGATGATATACGGTGATTGTCTTACATCAAGATTCTCTTCAATTGCATTTACAAAAGAGGGTAAGGATTATCTTGTTCAAATTGAAACACCAAAAAAAGCCACTTTCAAAATTCGACTAGACGAATCTGACGAGGCTTATGTTGTAGACTTCGATGAACTTGAATCACCTGATTACTTTGAAGTCCTAAAGGCAATTGGTCTTAACTTCCCAGAGGATAATGCATCCTTGGTCTTTAGATATAGAGAGGGAATAGAGCATCATTTTAAGGGCATTAAGGGGAACCTCTAGAATCGAGTTCAAATAGAATTCACATGAGATCTTTGAGCCAACCGAACTTATATGCCACTATAGAAGCCATTGATATATAATTGGTATAAAGGCGACTGCTGTAATGAGTCGAGATAATTGAAGTGTACTTATGGTAACCACATCTGCCTCAAGGTCTTCTGCAAGGATAATCATAGTGGATAGGCCCCCTGGGAGTACACTCATTAGGCCAGTCATGTAGTCCATTTTAAAAATTTTAGAAAAGACAAAGCCTAAAAAAAGACTGGTTGTAATGATGAAAAAAGTTAAGAGGACCATTGGGTAGACCAGTGTACTCATTTCAACAAAGCTCTCTTTGGTAAAGCTTGTTCCAATAAGCGCCCCCATGCCGATTTGTGCCCATTCATAGTAACGCGCATTTGGGCGGTTGAACTCATATGGCGAAAAGGTTTGAAGCAAAGCGATAAAAAATGTCGCGCCTAATAGCAGTGCCGCAGGAAAATGTATTTTATAAAAGAACATTGAACCTATAGTGCCAATGATAAATAACCATAATGATGAGTAGGTAATTTGACGATTAGAAGACTTTATTTTATCTGGAGTCTTCTCTTCTATTTTTTGATAAGGATTTTGCTTGCTAAGCGTTTTTGATTTGCCTTTGACAAGTGGTAAAATGATGATCTTAGAAATGATCGGCATGATCAGCACAATTGAAAGAAATCTGATCAATTGGAAGGCGGATACCTGAGCCAGATTTGCATTAAAAGAGACTGCAAGTACACCTGCCTCTGCGACACCGCCTGGAATCACAGACAAAAATGAGGTGTTTTGATCTAAGCTACTAACTGAAGTCAACAGATTACCATATAAAATCGTGATAAATATGTAAGTTACAGAGAGAAACATTGCAGGGATTATAGATTTGAGTAATTGCTTCTGGGCGATTTTATCAAAGCGCAAACCTAAAAAAGTTCCAAAAATAATGGAAAAAATCATTTTGAATATATTAGGAACAACTACGGAAAAACCTAATAGCTGAATGAGGGCAACAACAAAAATAGGCCCGACAATTCGGCTCGCTGGGAAATGAATTGCTTCAAAAATACGGTAGCCCAAATAGCTTGCCGAAAAGAGAATGATTAATGGAATG
>NZ_JBVBZF010000131.1:0-9576 GCF_057447755.1 Fusibacter sp.
CAACACTATGTTTCCTTTTATTACAACAAGCATATTTTTAAAGAACTTTCCCTATCACCGCCTCAAAATTGGGATGAATTTATTTCTGTATGTGAAACTTTAAAATCAAATGGCATTACGCCAATAGGCTTAGGCTCAAAGAGCAAATGGCCTTCGCAATTTTGGTTCGACTATTTACTGCTTCGAACTGCTGGACCTGATTACAGAAACGAGCTCATGGTTGGTAATGCCCATTACACAGACCCTGAAATCAAGAGGGTCTTTGAAATTTGGAGTGATTTGGTGACAAATCAATACTTTAACACAGATGCCTTGACAACTGAATGGTATGAAACGCCCTTAAGTGGCTTGGCTGAAAATAAAATTGGCATGACCCTCATGGGGACTTGGGTCATTACCATTTTACAGACTGAATACAAGCTCGACCCAGCAGAGGATTTCGGCTATTTTACATTTCCAGTTGTAGATGACGAAATTCCATTAACCGCACTTGGTCCGATTGATGGTCTAATTGTGCCTAAGGATGCTGTGGTGACAGATGGCGCACTTGAAGCCATCCGATTTTTATCAAGTGCCTCAAGTCAAACTGCAATGGCCAAGGGCAGTGGTGCGTTTTCACCCTCAAACCAAGTACCAGTATCGGTTTACCTCCCCCTTCAAAAAGCAATTTTAGCAGATGTGCAGAAACAACCCAATTGGGCATTTAATTACGACCTAGCAACACCACCACCCGTTGCTGAAGTTGGTTTGACGCTATTCAATGAATTTTTCGCATTTCCAGAACACTACGATGCACTTTTACAGGAAGCAGATCTTAAAATCAAACAAATTTTTAACACGTTAAATCAATAGGAGTGTCTATGACAATAAGAAATCGGCTTTTATTCTCTTTCTCAATGATTGTTATCATGCTTTTGATCTTTGGCCTTTACCAAAATTACGAATACAGTGTATTGGCTTCTTCCAGCGCTAATGTCTCTCATATCGTTAATATAAACGAAGAAGCACAAATTATTAAAAGTGCTCAAGTTGACTACTTACTCAAGAATAACCGTCAATTTGTCTCTGTTATTTTTGATGCACTCTTGCAAATGGAAGAAAACCTCCAAAGCATATCACACGATGGCATAGTCCACACCAATCATGTCGATTTAGACCAGATCAAGAGTACTCTAAATGAATATGAAACTGTTTTTAACCAATTTATCAGTAACAATGATCAGTACAATGCGGTTAAAAGCAAGGTCAATCAAAATCAGACGGATCTCCTGAGCATGGTAAAGACCATTGCAGACACACCGAGTCTCAATCAGTATTTAACCAGTAATGATCTGTTTTTTGATATGCTCATCATTACACAAGCCGACGAAAGCAACCCCAACACCCACCTGGATGAACTCAATGAAATCATAAAACTCGGTGATCGATTGTTGTCTCAAGAAAATACATTTACAGCTCAATTGCTCGGACAGCGTATCAAAACCAGTGCAAATCTGCACCTTGAGTTTGATGAAAGTCTTGAAGTCCTCTTGAAGCAAAACATCGAGCTTGGTGATCAACTCAGTGCAAAGCTTCAAGAAATCGAAGTTCAGACCTCAGATTTATTTAAAAGCCAACAAGCTGAGACCCTGAAAAGCATGAATCAACTTCGTCAAACTTACCTCATCATCTTCTCAATTATTTTACTTTTGATTATGACCCTTATGTATCGTTTATCAAAGCGAATTACAAATTCCCTAACACATTTAATCAAGGGCACTGAACTCATTGCCAGCGGTGAATATACAGTCAATCTAACCAATAATGGCAATGATGAGTTTGCTGAAATTGCCAACAGTATCAACACCATGGCGCAAAGTCTAAAAATTGCAAACTTCTCCATTAAAACATATAGCTCTCAGCTTGAAAATATGGTTGCCGCAAAAACGACTGAGCTGACAAGGGCCAAAGAAGAGCTTGAACGCGTCAACCGGATTTTAGGGGATGAAAAGGAACGTTTTGCAACACTGGCCATGACAGATGCCCTTACGGGTTTAAACAATAGGGCCTTCCTAATACAAGTCCTCACACAGAAAATTAGTGAAGCGTCTCGATATTTAAGACCCTTTTCTATTATGTTACTGGACATTGACTTCTTTAAATCTGTTAACGATCGATTTGGCCATCAGGTTGGTGATGATGTCCTAAAGGTTATTTCAGATGTACTGACAGCTGAGAGTCGCGCTTCTGATGTGGTATCGCGTTATGGCGGCGAGGAGTTTATGCTGATTTTTACAGAGACAGACCTTAACAAGGCACTTGTCATCGCAGAACGGATAAGAACGCGGATTCAAGAAAAAACCTTTATTCAAAAAGACCTCAAAGTAACTGTAAGCGCTGGCCTAATCGAATATAAAGGCGAAAGTTTTGATCAGCTTTTAAAGTCTGCTGATGACCTCTTATACCAAGCAAAACATCTAGGCAGAAATCGTATAGAAACACAATTTATCGAAAAAAAGGACCTATGAAAATCAGATATGGTATAAACAAATATCTTAAAACTTCAATATAAAGAACTTCTAACATAAGCCAAAAATCACTTTCATAATCATACTAAAAAAAGGTATGCATTTGTCGATATTGTATAATTACAATTCGATACTGCATACCTTTTTGATTGTCCTCTTCTTAAAAATTGCCTATTTAATGCCCTCTTTAAAGAATTGCCACAAGATTCAAATTAGGCAATCATTGAAATTAAAGTAGGATTTTATCACCAATATCCGTTCTATAAAAGGACTTTGGAAAATCGATGCATCTTAGGCCTTCATAAGCATTTGCTTTAGCCTTTTCAAGTGTTTCACCAAGTGCAGTGACACCGAGGACACGCCCGCCGTTTGATAGGAGCTTGCCATCGCTTTTCTTAGTGCCACAATGATAAACCATAGCCTTTTCGACACACTCTGTATTCTTGATTTCAATCCCTTTTTCATAGGCATCAGGGTAACCCTCAGATGCCATGATAACACAAACTGCATGTTGAGGCTTCCACTTCAGGTCAATTTCATGTAGCTTGCCATCAACAACCGCCTCAAAGACATCCATTAAGTCATTTTCAAGTCTTGGCAACGTTACTTCGGTTTCAGGATCACCAAAGCGCACATTGTACTCGATAACGTTAATAGCATCGCCTTCTATCATGATGCCCACAAAGAGAATGCCTTTAAATTCAATACCATCTTCATGGATTCCCTTAATAAATGGGTCTAACAATCGCGATTTGATTTTAGCCATCATCACATCGTCAATAATTTGACTAGGAGAATAAGTGCCCATACCCCCTGTATTTGGCCCAAGATCATTGTTGTAAGCCTTTTTATAATCTTGAGCTGGTGACATAGGTAAAATTGTCTCACCATCAACAAAGCACAGAATAGAGGCTTCTATACCGGTTAAAAACGCTTCCAGAACCACCTTGTTTCCAGACTCGCCAAAGATTTTATCTGACATGATTTCACGAAGGGCTTTCTCAGCAGTTATGCGATCCTCTGCAATGATAACCCCCTTGCCAGCCGCTAGACCATCAGCCTTAATGACAATTGGAAATCCGAATTGTTCAACTTCTTCAATGGCTTTTTCAACATCCAAATATTCCTTATAAGCTGCGGTTGGAATCTTATGCCTCATTAAAAAGTCCTTTGTAAACGCCTTACTGCCTTCAAACTGTGCTGCCTTCTTATTGGGTCCAAAAATTCTAAGCCCTTCAGCCTCGAATGCATCAACCACTCCAAGTACCAATGGCGCTTCTGGTCCAACAATGGTCAAATCAATTTGTTCCTTCTGAGCAAACGCCAATAGTGAACGCGTGTCTTCTACATGTATATTGATGCATTCCGCCATTTCTGCAATCCCCGCATTCCCCGGCGCTGCAAAAATTTTCTCGACTTTGGGACTTTGAGAAATCTTATGGCAAATTGCATGTTCTCTTCCGCCACTTCCAATTATCAATACCTTCAAGTTACCACCTGCCTTCGATTCAATCACTAATGTTTAAAATGTCTCATGCCTGTGAACACCATTGCGATGCCATACTGATTTGCAACATCGATCACTTCTTGATCTCTTACTGAACCACCTGGTTGAATAATCGCAGTAATCCCAGCTTTTGCAGCGGCCACTATAGAGTCACCAAATGGGAAAAATGCATCTGAAGCAAGCACAGCACCTTTTGTTGGGAAGTTGGATTGTCTGATTGCATTTTCAGCAGCCCAAACACGGCTAACTTGTCCTTGTCCAATCCCCAAGGTTTGGCCATCTCTCGTGATGACAATACCATTTGATTTTGCATGTTTACAAACTTTCATGGCGAATTTGAGTTCATCTATTTCCTTCTTAGTAGGAATTCGATCTGTTACAATTTCAAGGTCGCCGTCAAACATCATTCGATCTGAATCTTGAATGATCATACCACCATGAATTTTTTTCATATCAAAACTAAATTCTGAAATCGGTTTTAAGATATTTTCCAATTTCAAAAGACGAATATTTTTCTTTTCTGTGAGGACCTTAAGGGCTTCTTCATCAAAATCAGGCGCAATGACAATTTCAACAAAAATTTCATTGATTTTTACGGCTGTTTTATGGTCTATAGGCCTATTGGCTGCCACTATACCACCAAAGATGGATTGCGGATCACATTCATAGGCTTTTTGATAGGCATGAAGCAAATCAAAGCCTACGCCAACACCACAAGGATTTGAATGCTTAACAGCAACAACTGCTGGTTGATCAAACTCCTTGAGAAGGGCAAGTGCACCATTTGTGTCATTGATGTTGTTAAAGGAAAGTTCTTTGCCATGGAGTTGAACCGCCTCTGACAAGGTGCCGCCTTTTGAAATCGCCTCTTTATAGAAAGCACCCGCTTGATGTGGGTTCTCACCATATCTAAGGTCTTGTACCTTTTCAAAAGTCACGGTTAAGGTCTCAGGAAACTTTTCACGATTGCCCTTCTGTCTTAAATACTCTGCAATCATTGCATCGTAATGTGCTGTATGAGAAAAGACCTTTAAGGCTAAATCGTACTTGGTCTCATAATCTGCATCGCCCTTATCTTTAATAGCATTTACAATGCCATCATAATCCTTAGGATCTACCAAAACAATCACATCTTGATGGTTTTTGGCAGCAGATCTGAGCATGGTTGGACCACCGATGTCTATATTTTCAATGGCATCTTCAAGATGCACATTTGGTTTTGAAATTGTTTCCTTAAAAGGATAGAGATTAATTGCCACTAAATCTATGGTTTGAATCCCTAAAGACTCAATTTGATTCATATGGTCTGCATTGGCTCTCATGGCTAAAATGCCACCATGTACCGCTGGATGAAGCGTCTTCACCCTACCATCAAGACACTCTGGAAATGCTGTAATCTCGCTGATGTTTTTAACAGGGATACCCGCATCTCTAATGGCCTTTTCAGTACCGCCTGTTGAAATTAACTCTACACCAAGGTCATGTAATGACTTGGCAAACTCAATGATACCTGTTTTATCCGAAACGCTTAAAAGTGCTCTTTTAATCATTTTTTCCTCCTAAAGACCAATCTTCACTTGTTCTTTTTGAATCTCAATTATCGTATTTACAAGAAGCTGATGTTCTATTTTAAGGACGCGTTCTGCAAGTGTCTTTGCCGTATCATCTTCATAGACCTCAAGGCGCTCTTGTTTAATAATCGCACCTGTATCTACACCTTCATCTACGAAGTGTGTCGTTGCACCTGATTCCAACTCCTTGTTCTTAATGACAGCTTCATGAACGTGCTCGCCATAAAAGCCCTCACCACAATACTTGGGAATTAAGGATGGGTGAATGTTTATGATCCGCTTTTCAAACCGTTTTATGATTTCAGGGGAAAGTATACTGAGGTATCCTGCAAGAACCACGAGCTCAACTTCTTCTGATACAAGTAAATCTAGTAAGGCCTTATTTCTTAATAGGGGATCGCTGTAATTTCCAATCCCAATATATTCAGCTCTAATGCCATGCTTTTTTGCACGTTCTAGTCCAAATGCATTTTTGCGGTTGGATATGACCACTTTTATTTCAGCCTCAAGCCGATCGCTTTCTATAGCGTCTATAATGGCTTGCAAGTTTGAACCCCCGCCTGATACGAGAACGGCTATTTTTAGCCTTGACATAAGACGACTCCTTCGTGTGAATCTGTGACACTTCCTATTGTAAAGCCTGGCTCACCAAGTGATTCTAAAAGTTCATGCACTGACGTTTCATCTTCTTTCGATACGACGAGTATATAGCCGATCCCCATGTTAAAGGTCGCAAACATCTCCTCTAAATCAATATTGCCAGCTTCCATCATGTAGTTAAACACAGGCAAAACCGGCCAAGTGCCAAGTGTAATATCTACACCCAAGCCTGATGGCATAATCCTTGGAATATTTTCATAAAAACCGCCGCCTGTCATGTGTACCATGCCTTTAACATTTGTTTTCTCAAGAACTTTTAAGATTGTTTTAACATATATTTTAGTAGGCTCAATCAACACATTGCCCAGTGTATCACCAAATGCTTCAATGTGATCTTCGAGCTTTAAGTTCAATTTATCAAAGAAGAGTTTTCTCACTAAACTGTAGCCATTTGAGTGAACACCAGAAGACGAAAGACCAATGAGGACATCACCCGATTTAATACTTGCACCTGTGATGATTTTTGATTCATCCACAACACCAACTGCGAAACCTGCCATATCATATTCCCCTGCTTGATAAAAACCAGGCATCTCTGCTGTTTCGCCACCTAAAAGGGGCATTGCTGATAGTTTACAGCCATCTGTGATGCCCTTTACAAGAGCAGCCGCCTTCTCAGCCTCCAAATGACCTGTTGCAAGGTAATCCAGAAAGAACAAAGGTGTAGCCCCTTGACATAGTATATCATTAACACACATTGCAACCAAATCCTGGCCAACTGTATCATGCTTGTCCATCATAAAGGCAATTTTAAGCTTTGTGCCAACGCCATCAGTGCCAGCCACAAGTACAGGACTTTCAAACTGTCCACTTAATCTCAAAAGACCACCAAAGCTACCAAGATCGCCGATCACATCGTCATTGAAAGTTTCTTTAACGTGCTTTTTCATCAACTCAACCGCTCTTGCGCCTTCCTTGACATCAACGCCTGCCTCTTGATAAGTTAATTTATTATTACTCATCTTATAACTCCTTCATAAACTGTCTTATTGTCCTGAAACACTAGCATTTTTCAAATAAATATTTGTCGCCCTCTTTTGGTACATCCATAGGATAGTCACCATCGAAGCATGCTGTACAAAGATCGCCTTTTTTCATACCGATAGACTCAACCAAGCCATCTACACTTAAATAAGCAAGACTGTCTGCACCTGTCATTTCGCGAATCTGTTCAATCGAATGTGTTGCACCAATTAATTGAGCTCTATTAGGTGTATCGATACCAAAGTAGCATGAGTGAGAAACCGGTGGTGAACTCACCCTAATATGAACTTCAGTTGCCCCTGCGTCCTTGAGCATATTAACCAATCTTCTACTCGTTGTACCTCTTACGATTGAGTCATCAATCAAGATCAATCTTTTACCCTCTATATTCTCACGCATGGTGTTAAGTTTAAGTCTAACTGCAAGTTCTCTTGACTTCTGATCTGGTTGTATAAAGGTTCTGCCCATATATTTGTTCTTAATTAAACCAATATCAAATGGTATTCCAGATTCCTCGGCATAGCCGATTGCAGCTGCGATACCTGAGTCAGGGACAGCAATAACCATATCCGCATCCACTGGACTCTCCTGAGCCAGTATCTTTCCTGCCTTCTTACGCGTAATAAAGACATTTTTACCATCAATGATACTATCTGGTCTTGCAAAGTAAACATATTCAAAGCAACAAACTGCTTTTCGTTTCGTTTCATCATACATGATGGATTCAATACCGTTTTCGTCGATAATAACAATTTCACCTGGCTCAATATCTCTTACAAACTCGGCACCCACAACGTCATGGGCACAAGTCTCAGATGCTAAGACATAACCGCCGTCCATTTTGGCAAGTGAAAGCGGACGTAAACCATGCGGATCTCTTACGCCCACAAGCATGTTATCAATTATGATTACAAGGGCAAAAGAGCCTTTGATTTCCTTAACAGATTCAATAACAGCTTCCTTCATACCCAAATGATAGTTTTTTGCGATTAAGTTTGCAATAACTTCCGAGTCGATCGAGGTTTGAAAAATAGAACCCTCATCTTCTAATCTATCTCTAATTTCACCTGCATTTACGAGATTACCGTTATGTGCAAGCGCAATACTGCCACCTTTATATCTTACAACAAGCGGCTGTGCATTTGATACGTAACTCTCACCTGTGGTAGAGTATCTTACGTGACCAATCCCAATATCCGCAGGTAGACGATCTAAAATTTCGCTGGAAAATACTTCTTGGACAAGACCCATTTCCTTATAGTACTGCATCTTTCTATCCTTAAGAACTGCGATACCTGCACTCTCTTGTCCCCTATGCTGTAATGCGATTAATCCAAAGCATAACATTTGAGAGATGTTGCTCATACCAGGGGCATGTACACCGATGACACCACACTCTTCTTTTAACTTATCCAGCTCTAAAAAATCAGTCATTTTCTTTCCTCCTCATGCTCCTAAAGCACTCACGTCAGACCATAATCTATTTTGTTACTCTTACTTCATATAGAAGTCATTTTATAATAATACTTTGTTATTTTTCAAGTCTTCCCAACACTTGTTGATAAGTGTCTTCAACATTTCCTAAATCTCTTCTGAAACGGTCTTTGTCCATTTTCTCATTTGTATTGACATCCCATAATCTGCATGTGTCTGGGCTAATTTCATCTGCTAAAATAACTTGATCCTTAAATACACCAAATTCGAGTTTAAAATCTATAAGCTTTAATGCTCTTTCCAAGAAAAATGCCTTCAAGATATCATTGATTTTTAACGCATATTCTTTAATGGTTTCAACTTGCGCTTCTGTTGCAAGGTCAATCGCTGCAATGTGGTATTCATTAATCATTGGATCACCTAGTTCATCATCCTTGTAACAAAACTCAAGGACCGTTTGCTTCATAGGAACGCCCTCTTCAAGACCTAATCTCTTTGAAAGTGAGCCTGCAGCAACATTTCTTACAATTACTTCAAGTGGTAAAATCTTAACGGCTTTTACAAATTGCTCACGATCATTTAAAAGTTCTTCAAAGTGAGTTGGAATTCCTTTTTCTTCAAGCATTTTAAACAACAAGGCACTCATTTTATTGTTGACTATGCCCTTGTCATGAATTGTACCCTTTTTAACACCATTGAAAGCTGTCGCGTCATCTTTGTATTCTACGATATAATAATCTGGATTTTCTGTCTTATAAACTTTTTTTGCCTTACCTTCATATAACATTTCCAATTTTTCCATTTTAATACCTCCTAAGTGATTCTATCTGAGTTCAAACTTCAATCATAAAATTCATATTATTTTAAAGCTTATATGCCATAATTGCCATAACTACATTAATTGCTTTAATTG
>NZ_JBVBZF010000132.1:0-9542 GCF_057447755.1 Fusibacter sp.
ACTTGTGACGAATATGCACACGTGCATTCTTCAATAAATTACGGTCTGTTTTTACACAATACTCGGTAAGCGAAGCTTCCCTCGTAACCCTTGGCAAGCACTAGGCTTGCTGCAAGTGGCGCACACGCCACTTGTGACGAATATGCACACGTGCTTTCTTCCATAAATTACGGTCTGTTTTTACACAATACTCGGTAAGCGAAGCTTCCCTCGTAACCCTTGGCAAGCCCTCGGCTTGCTGCAAGTGGCGCACGCGCCACTTGTGACGAATATGCACACTTGCATATTCGCAAGGGTTATATGGCCAATATTCTCGCCAGTTCAAAAATTTCCTTATCATAATCTTTTTTCATAGCAAGTGCTTCTGTGATGTCGATATCAACTAATTGATTTCCCTTCACACCGATGGCTCTACCGGCTTTGCCTGCAATCAAAAGATCTACGGCATATGAGCCAAGTCTTGATCCTAGTATACGATCGCTTGGCGTTGGTGTGCCACCTCTCTGTAAGTAGCCGATGATGCTGACTCTTACATCTGAACCTGTTTTTGATTTGATTTGCTCTGCTACTTCATAAGGCTTACCTACACCTTCTGCAAGTAAAATGATGCTGTGAAGCTTGCCTCTCTTCTTACCTCTGATGATCGTCTGGCAAAGATCATCCATGTCTGTATCCATTTCTGGAATGATTACCGCCTCAGCGCCCCCTGCAAGGCCACCATAGAGTGCGATATCGCCACAGTGTCTTCCCATTACTTCTATAATATTAACTCTACCATGAGATGATGAGGTGTCTCTGATGTTTCCTATTGCATTTACCACGGTTGTAAGTGCCGTATCAAATCCCAAGGTATAGTCTGTATAAGCCAAATCGTTGTCAATGGTACCTGGAATCGCAATTGTTGGAAATCCTGCATCGGCTAACCGCTTTGCGCCATTAAACGAGCCATCTCCGCCAATTACCACCAAACCCTCAATTTTGAACATTTTAAGCATTGCTAGGCCTCTTTGGAAGCCCTCCTCTTCTTTGAACTCTAAGCATCTTGCAGTCCTTAGCATCGTGCCTCCACGATGAATAATATCGCCTACAGAAGATACGGTTAGAGGTTCAATGTCGCCTTCTAACAAACCTTGATAGCCCCTATAAATCCCTGCGACCTCAAGACCGTTATAAATTGCGGTTCTGACTACTGCTCTAATAGCGGCGTTCATACCTGGTGAATCACCACCACTTGTAAGTACTCCTATTTTTTTCATGCTTTTCACTCCTTTATGAACAATTACTGATTTGAACGTTATTGATGCACAACGTTGTTCTTTCCCACAATTTGTTCAACGTGATCCATGAGATCCTTAGTCACCACAACTTGACCATTAACCTTAAGTTTCTTTTTTATCGTTGATATATAGTAGATAACATCAGAAGGGATTCCCTCTGAAGATTCTCTCGAATGACGCTTTAATACTTTTGAGACTTCGTTCATCAAGGCCTCATCTGGCACTTCAAACCTTATGAATAAGCTTTTAGCTTCACTCGTCTGACTTGAAGCATTGATATTTGGCTTTTGGGATTGATGACTCGCCTCTTTGGCCTTCACAGCAGTAATGCGATCAGCAACCAGCTTAGGTGGCTCATCCTCTTTTACATTGATGCGCCCTCTTACGGATATGATCGAATCCTTGTGAAGGAGTGTTTCACTGGCACTATACACCTTAGGAAATACAATGACCTCAATTTGATCAAATAGGTCTTCCACAGTGATAAAGGCCATATTCTGATTATTTCGCGTGATCTTTTCAAGCTTTGCAACGATCATACCACTGATGATGACTGTATCACCATCCTTAGCCAGCGGCGTCTCACCCTCTTCAAAAGAAGACTTGAGCTCTGATAAATTAAAGCTTGAAATCGCCTTAAGTTGATCCTTGTAGGGATCAAGTGGGTGTCCGGTTAAATATATACCCAACATTTCCTTTTCAAATTGTAAAAGTGTTTCAAATCTCAGTTCCGGAATTTTAGGCAACTTATGGCCCAAATCTTCTGAACCATTGACCACAGCATCCAAACTAAAAATGGAGAACTGTCCTTCTACACCCCTTCGTTTAAGGGAATGAACCCCATCCACTGTCTTTTCGAAAATACCCAAAAGCTGAGAGCGATAAGCACCAAATGCATCAAATGCACCAGCTTTTATCATACTTTCGACAGCTTTTTTATTAAGCTCTGAAGCCTCAATGGATTCACAAAAATCCAAGAAATCCTTAAACGGCTTGATTTTTCGGCTTCTTATAATGGCTTCAATAATCCCTCTGCCGACATTCTTAACGGCGTTTAGACCATAGCGAATGTCATTTCCTTCAACAGAAAATCCCCCAAGGCTGCGATTCACGCAAGGTGGCAGCAGCTTAATGCCTCGCTCCTTACAATCCTGAATGTATAAAGCCAGTTTTGAATGATTGCCCATGACACTGGTCATAAGCGCGGCCATATAAGCTACTGGATAATGTGCTTTTAAATAGGCCGTTTGATATGCCAAAATAGCATATCCTGCAGCATGGGATTTATTAAATGCATATTTCGCAAAGTCTATCATATCGTCAAAAATTTCATCTGCAATATGCTCTGATACACCATTGCCCACACATCCAACAAGTTCGACTTCACCTGAAGCGGTTTTTTTTCCAAATTTAAAGTAGTCGCGTTCACGTTGCATGACGTCCATTTTTTTCTTACTCATAGCACGTCTTACAATATCACTTCTGCCGTAACTATAGCCGCCAAGCTCTCTAACAATTTGCATAACCTGCTCTTGATAGACCAGACAACCATATGTTACTTCAAGGATTGGCACTAGCTTTGGATGTTTAAATGTGATTGCGTTGGGATTATTTTTGTTCTTTATATAAAGCGGGATGGAGTCCATTGGTCCCGGTCGATACAAAGATATCCCAGCAATGATATCTTCAAGCCCTGATGGTTTTAACTCGCGCATGAACTTTCTAAAGCCAGCCGATTCTAACTGAAAAACCCCCAGGGTATCACCTTTGCTAATCATCTCATAAGTGAGAGGATCGTCGTATGAAATTTTATCTAAATCCAGTTTTAAATTTTCAGTCTCCTCAATTAATTGTAATGCATTTTTGATAACTGTCAATGTCCTAAGGCCTAAAAAATCCATTTTTAACAATCCTAAATCTTCAAGGAGGATCATATTGAACTGTGTCGTGATGTTATCATCTTGCATGTAAAGGGGTACATAGTCATCTACTGTGTTCTTTGAAATAACTACACCTGCGGCATGTGTTGATGCATGTCTCGGTACCCCTTGGAGCTTAAGTGCAGCCTCCAATAATTGATTGGCTTCTGGATCTTCATCATAAATTTGTTTTAACTTAGGATTTACATTTAGGGCTTTTTCAAGTGTCATTCCAAGTTCCATCGGAATTTCTTTGGCAATCCGATCCACATCTTGATAGGGTAAATTCATAACCCTGCCCACATCCCTTACTGCAGCTCTTGCAGCCATGGTTCCAAATGTGATAATCTGAGCCACATGGTCCTTGCCGTATTTTCGAATGACATAGTCAATGACTTCACTTCGCCTGTCATCCTCAAAATCGATATCAATATCTGGCATGGTAACACGTTCTGGATTTAAAAAGCGCTCGAAGATCAAATCGTATTTAATTGGGTCTACTTCTGTGATGTCCAAAACGAAGGCCACAATACTACCACCGCAGCTACCACGTCCAGGCCCAACTAAAATTTCATTGTCCTTGGCATATTTTATAAAATCCCACACGATTAAAAAGTAATCGTTATAACCCATTTGGTCTATGATTGAAAGTTCATATTCCAGGCGTTCAAGATGAAGTGGCTCGACTTGGTATTTTCGATAAAGCCCCTTAAAGCACAAATCTCTAAGATAAGCCTTTGTATCTATATGTTCAAGAGAAAACTCTGGTAAATGCGTTTTAGTAAAGTCAAAATCAAAATGGCATTTTTCAGCGATCTTTTGTGTGTTTTCGAGTGCATCCGGTCTGGAGCTGAATATAGCTGCCATTTCCTCCGGTGATTTTAAATAAAATTCCTTGGTCGGAAACCGCATCCGGTCGGAATCACTCATGGTTTTACCCGTTTGAATACAAAGCAAAATGTCATGAACGGCTTCATCGTCCTTCTCTAAATAATGAACATCATTAGTTGCAACGAGTGGAATTCCCGTCTCCTCACTAATTAAGACCAAGTGCCTGTTCACCATTTTTTGTTCTTTTATCTTGTGGTCTTGGAGTTCTAAATAAAAATCACCCTTGTCAAAAATGGCATTTAACTTAAGGGCCATTTCCTTGGCACCCTGCACATTGCCCTCAAGGATCAACCGCTGAACATCACCACCAAGACAAGCCGACAGACATACAAGTCCTTCGGAATGGTCGGCAAGTAAATCATAGTCAATACGCGGCTTATAATAAAAGCCCTCTGTAAAACCCGCTGAAACAAGCTTAATCAGATTTTTATATCCCACTTCATTTTTAACCAGTAAAATCAAATGTCCAGCATTCTTATCAAGTGTTGGATCCTTATCAAATCTCGACCTAGCCGCCGTATATACCTCACAGCCTATAATAGGCTTCACACCATGCTTTTTTGCCGCCTTGTAAAAATCCACCACGCCAAACATCACACCATGATCTGTTATTGCCACTGAATCCATGCCCATTGCCTTCACACGTTCAAACAGGCGGTCTATTCTAGTAAAGCCATCCAACAAACTATATTCAGTATGCAAATGTAAATGGACAAATTTTGGTACTGTCATATTAACTCCTTATGCTTAAACCTCACTAGGGCGTCGTTGTCATCTCTGGTGACGGCAATACATATTTCTCCCACAACTTCACCAACTGCATGCGGTAATATGGGCTTAATTCAGGTACACGGTATAATAAAAGTTCATCTTGTTTGAGGGCTGTAGTCTTAAGTTTTATTTTTTTGATCGGTGCAATTGCCTCTGCCGAAACATAACTTGGATCATAGATCGGCAATTGACGCCACTTGCGTGTATCATACTTTGAGGCTTGCATTTCTGGCGAAAGCAATGCGTCTACAACCAGCATTGCACCGGACTTATTGCTCGAATTGTATAAGATGCCCACATGATCAACTGGTCCTGTTGTCCCTTCCATTATTGTGAAGACATTGGCCGCTTCAGGATATTCATAAGCTTTGAGCATATCCGTAGCATGGTAATAATCCATGCTCATTGAAAAGATTAACTCATCGTTAAAAAACAGTTGATCAATCGCATCAATACGCTCTGGGTATTCAAGACCTGCCTTGTAGAGGTCAGGTTTAATTGCCTTTAAGGCTTCAAGTGACGGCTTCACAAGCGAATAGAGCTCACTTTCCGTCAGTTCCTTTTCATATAGTTTTTCAAAATCCAAATTTCTTGCAAGATAGCCAACGACAAAAGCTTCCCCTACATCAGATTTTCTTGGATCTGGATAGGTAAACTTGCCCTTAAAGGTCTTGAACAACTCAAATAAACCTTCATAGGTTTCTGGAATTTCATAAAAATAATTCTCATTGAAAACAAAAGAAAGCTGTTGCCTTCCAATGGGTACCTCATACTGGTTTACTGCAATGCCCTCGTCATAGACAACTTCAATATCATAGGGATTGAGGTAGAGCTTGTAATTGGGTAATTTATCTGCAAATGGCCCAAAGAGATAGCCCGCTTTCATAGCTTCTTTAAAACCATCTCCCTCAAACAAAATCATATCGTATTTGCCGAGTTGAACTTCATTTTCTTGATCGCTTTTAAGCCCCTCAAATGTCTTAATTTGAGCTTGCTCTACGATTTTGAGTTCAATGTTGTATGTCAATTTAAGATGTTCTGAAAACTCATTCTTTAACCAGTCAATTGCGGCTTCATTATCTGTATCCACACAAAGTGTCACAATCGAGTCACTGCCACTCTCTTTTACAAGCTCCCAGTTTTTTGCATCAGGATCATTGCTCTTTCCAAGAGGATTGCCCACGGAGCAGGCCGTCAGTGAAAATATCATTATTAGGCTGACCATCAAAATCAATGTTTTCTTCATACTATTCCACCTCTTTGCTGCAAGTCTTTTGCAATTTGCATGATTTTGTTTAGACGATGATTAACCCCTGATTTTCCAACTGGTGGATTCATCATTTCCGAAAGTTCTTTAAGTGATGCTTCAGGGTTATCCATTCTCAAATAAGCCACTTCCTGTAGTTTTTCAGGTAAACTTTCAATGCCCATGGTTGCTTCTATATAATTGATTTGTGACATCTGTTCGTAGGCCGCTTCAATGGTCTTATTCATATTCGCGGTCTCACAATTCACCACACGGTTGACATTATTTCGCATCTGCTTGATAATTCTAACGTTTTCATAGTCCAAAAGCGTATGGTGTGCGCCAATTATGTTTAAGAAATCAACGATTTTTTCACTTTCCTTCACATAGACTATGTAATTCTTTTTACGCGGTGTCACCTTGGCAGTTAAATCATAGTGTTCATTCATAAACGCTACTAGGCGTTCTGCATAAAAATCATTATGAGTGATAAGTTCAAGATGGTAACTCTTCTCTGGTGTACTGAGTGAGCCACCGCCAAGATAAATCCCCCTGAGGTAAGCCTTTTTGCAACAACTCTTTTTCAGGAGTCCCTTAGGCATGTCATCATTGATCACCATGCTACCATCTATGAGATTTAAAATCTCTAGGTCTAAGAGAATATCGTTGGCCTTCTCTATAAAAATTTCATAAACATGATTTTTGTTTAGAATCTTATTTTCTTTCATGATGACTTCAGTATGGATCTGATAGGTTTTTTTAAGCAATATAAAAATGAGTCGTGCCACGGCAGGATTTTCAGTTGTTATTCTCAAATTCATTTTCTGAAAGCCACCAAATTCTAACGCACCACTCACTCTGATAATTCCGGATAATTCTGCACGGTTACAACATTTGCCTTCCGTTCTTATTCTAGCAAGTTCATTTTTTGATTTAGATGAAAAAGACATTACTCACCTTCTATTGATTGTATTATTTCAAGTGCCTTTGTCAAAATATCACGTTCATCATCATATTTTGCAAGCTGCACGACGTTGTTTACATGTATAAATTTTGAATCGATAAAGCCTTCCTCTCTCTGAGGATGTGGTGTTGAGCTCAGTGCACGCATCAGATACCAAACCACATTTTTTTCAATGACATGATTATTGGACCAGTAATTCTTAAATTTATAAGAGGTCTCACCAATCGGACTTAAGATTTTCGTTTTGATGCCAGCTTCTTCACGAACCTCTCGCATGGCAGTTTCTTCACTGGTTTCGTTCTCTTCAATTTTCCCCTTTGGTAGTACCCAATCCCCATTTATCTTTTGAAGCATTAAAATACTGTTCTTTAAAAAGACGACGCCTCCTGCGCTAAAAACCTTCTTCACCCCATCACCTTCCATCATGTATTCTCACCCTCTAGTATACCATAAAGACCACAAAAGAAAAATGGGACAATCGCCACTTTGCGAATCATCCCATTTCAATTTAAATTATTTTACTGGTTTTAACTTGGCTGTGAAATGTCTCAACACCTTAGGTTCATAATCAAAATCGAAGCCTTTTAGTGTATGTGCATATTTAGCAACTTTAATCACGGCCTCAGCCACGTAATCCATATGGTCGTTTGTATAAACTCTTCTTGGAATCGTTAAACGCATGAGTTCAAGTGGCGACTCTAAAGGTTCACCCGTTTCCATGTCACGACCAAGTAAGAAAGAACCAATCTCAACAGGTCTTACACCGCTTTCAATGTAAACTGCATTACATACGGCTTGGGCTGGGAACTGATGGTATGGAATTTGAGGACATAATTTCTTACAGTCAACAAATACAGCATGACCACCTGTAGGATATTGAATTGGTACACCTGCTTCCATTAAGAGGTCACCTAGGTATTTAACCTGGCTGATTCTGTAATCCAAATAGCTAAAGTCAAGACCTTCTTCAAGACCAACTGCAAGGGCTTCCATGTCTCTACCTGCTAGACCACCATATGTTGGGAAACCTTCCATAGGCACTACTGTAGATCGGCAAGCATTGTATAAATCTTCGTCATCCTTGATCCCGATTAAACCACCCATGTTCACGATGCCGTCTTTTTTAGCACTCATCATGAAGCCGTCTGCATAACCAAACATCTCTTGTGCAATTTCAAGAATTGTCTTATCTTCAAAGCCTTTTTCTCTTGTTTTTATGAAATAAGCATTTTCTGCATATCTTGCTGCGTCAATGAACACTTTAAGGCCAAATTTATGTGCAATTTCACTTGCGCCTTTGATGTTGGCCATTGAAATTGGCTGACCACCTGATGAGTTACAAGTTACAGTGATGATTAAGCATGAAATATTTTCAACACCCTTTTCTTCAATGAATGCCTGTAACGCCTCAAGGTCAAAATCACCTTTAAAGTCATCATATTTTTCAGTATCGAATGCTTTCGCATCGATTTTATTGATTGGGTTACCGCCAGCTAATAGAACATGGCCCATAGTTGTATCGAAATGCATATTATTAAGAACATAATCGCCCTTCTTCTTAATGACATTCGGCAACACAACTTGCTCAGCACCCCTACCTTGATGTGTTGGAATTACATACTTGTAGCCAGTAATCTTTTGAACCACTTCTTCTAGTTTGTAGAACGATCGGCTACCTGCATAAGATTCATCACCGAGCATAATCGCAGCCCATTGACGATCACTCATTGCGCCTGTACCGCTATCTGTCAATAAATCGATATAAATATCTTCTGCTCTAAGTGCAAAAGGATTATATCCTGCTTCGATTAGTCTCTGCTCTCTTAATTCCTTTGGTATTACATTAATTTTTTCCACCATTTTAATTCTAAACGGTTCTGGAACTCTCTTTGCCATAAAAATTCTCCTCCTTAATTGTGTTTAAGGTGAATTTTTTAAAAGATGCACAAGCACCTTTGCAAATCACACTGTCAATTCTTCTAAGTCACTTGTAAGAACACACTCACAATCAAATTCATTATATCCTAAAATTGTTTCATTTTCTATACATCTCAAGTGAATTCTTAAAAAAAATTTAGAGCCATTCAAATTTTTACACAACTTCATTCAATAGGACACTGTTTCTTTTTTATATAGTAGGCCTTTTCAACATAGTTTGTGATTTCAGCTGCAATCGCAGGGGCATCATGTCTGATATAGCCCTTTTTTATGTCTACAAAATTGCCTTCGACCAAGTTTACGCCATATTTTTCTAATATGGTCTTATCTTGGCCAGCAAAACGAACCGGGATCGCTTCTTCCTTTTCATATCGCATAATAGATTCCACACTGATTTCACCCGAATTCACAATCATATAATCCACGTGCTTTAGGTTTGTATGATTCATCAAGAGTTCCAAGTGCTCACCTGCAGTTAACATGTCTGTCTCCCCAGGTTGGGTCATGATATTGGAAATATAAAAAACAGTAGCATC
>NZ_JBVBZF010000133.1:0-9474 GCF_057447755.1 Fusibacter sp.
AAAACACAATTATTTTAAGGGAGGAATTCACAGATGAAAAAAGTATTATCTTTAGTACTCGTTTTAGCGTTAGTACTAGGTATGATGCCAGTATTCGCTGCAGGTGAAACCGGAGCAGAAATGCTTTACAAATACGGTTTTATCGCAGGAAACAATGGCGACTTAATGGTTGACAAAGAGTTAACTAGAGCTGAAATGGCTGTACTTGTTGCAGAAATGAACGGCTTAAAAGACGAAGCAGCTAACTATGCTGCACCAGCAAACTTCGGTGACGTAGAAGCTGGAAAATGGTATACTCCATATGTTGCTTATGGACAAGCTCAAGGTTGGTGGTCTGGTTACCCAGATGGCACTTTCAAACCAGAAGCTGGCATGAGTGGACAAGAGTTTGCTGCAGTATTAATGAACGCATTAAAATATGATTACACTTGGAATACTGTAGTTGCTGATTCAGCTGCTATCGGTGTAAACGTAGCTACAACTGGATTTAACAGAGGCGCTGCTTTCGAAGCTATGTGGGCTGCTGTAAACAAACCAGTTAAAGGCGAAGAAGTTGCTTTAGGCGTTAAATTAGGTAGATTAGAGTCAGCAATGGCTACTGAAGGTCCTTTAGCTGTTGATACAGTTATGGCTAATACTGCTAAATCTTTTGAAGTTAAATTCAAAAACGCTGTAGCTGATACTTCTAAAGTTACTTTTGCTGTTACAAGAGAAACTACTAAAGTTGCTTTAACAGCTGCTTGGAACGAAGCTAAAACTGTTGCTACTTTATCTTCAACTGCTAAATTACCAGAAGGTAACTTTGAAATCGTTGTAACTGGCGATGGTGTTGCTTTAGGTACTTTCAAAGTAACTGTTGAAAAAGAAAAAGTTGCAAAAGTTGAATTTGATGCTGATACATTAAGCAGATTCACTGATGAAAAAGGTACTGTTGGTTACAAAGTATTAAACCAATACAATGAAGATATCACTAACACTGGTTTAGGAAGAGGTTTAACTTGGATTTCTTCTACTAACGTAACATCTCCAGATGTTGATGCTAAAACTGGCGTTATCACTGTTGAACAAACAGATGCTGCTCAAGTAAACCAATTAAGACATCTTAAAACTGTAGTTATTACAGCTAGAGATACTTCTACTGGTTTTGTAGTTACTAAATCATTATCTGTTTCTGATACAATTTCAGCAGTTAATGAAATTAAAATTAACGGTATCGTAAACGAAAAAGGCGAATCAGTTGACTTCGTATACGGAACTGCTAAATCTTACTTCTTAGATTTCACTGCATTAGATGCAAATGGTAAAGAAGTTACAGCTTACTCTGTATTATCTGCTAAAATTGGACCAGCTCCAGTTCCACCAGCAGCTGATACTAGACAAAAATTATTAGACATCACAAGCTCTAACACAACTTACGTTACAATTACTCCTGAAAATGACAATGGTAGAATGAAATATAGATTAACATTAGCTGCTGTAGGTCCTACTTACGACACTCCTGTTACTTTCATCGCTGTTGCTCCTTACACTGGTAAAAATGCATCGCAAACATTTACTTTAAAGAAAGCTGCTGTAGTTGAGAAATTCAACTTACAATCTCCAGCTGTTACTGTTTCAAGTGGAAAATCAATTGAATTCCCATTCGAAGCATTTGATCAAAATGGTGCTGCTATTACTGATTACGATAAATTAGTAAATAAAATTGACTTCGGTTCAGCTGCTTTTGCTGGTGGTGTTGGTTTTAAATTTATCAGACAATCAGATGGTTCTGCTAAATTATACGGTGTATTTACAACTGCTAACCCTAACGGTGAAACTAAGTATGTAACTGCAACTGTTAAAAACTCTACAACAGGTTCTTTCAGCCAAATTTCTTTCACTGTTAAGCCTGCTGCTACTCCAGATTCACTTTCTGCATTATTACACTCTAAAGCATATACTACAGGAAGTTCTTGGAATAGAAGAATTAGTAACTTCACTATTAGAGACAAATATGACAACACAATGAACTTAAGAACTGATGCTACTAATGCTAATGATTATGCATTAAGAGTAACAACATCTGCACCTACTGTTGTAGCTGTTACAACAGATACAGGTAAAGATATCACAGCTAACACTCAAGTAATTATTAGCGGCGATTCAAGAGTATACTTTACAGGTAAAGCTGCTTTTGGTACTGCTACAATCACTTATGAATTATTAAAAGTAACAAGAACTGCTGGCGTTGATACAGTTATGAATACAGCTGATGACGTTGTTACAGTTGTTAGTGTAATTGATTCAGCTACTGCAACTGCTTACAATATTGATCCTGCAGATATTACTTCTGTGAGAATTGATGATGTTGAAGGCGAAGTAACATTCATGGATACAAAAGCTCCTGCTTACGATATTTCTACTGAAGCTACTGTAGTTGGTTTAACTTCTGATGGTACTGTAGTAAGATTACCTGGTTCTTCTTCTGCAGAAGCTGTAAAAGTTTCTTCTTTACAAGTTAGCAATAGTAAATTTGCTGTAAACGGTATGCTTATTTCTAACACTGGTACTTATACAAGTGAAACTACAGATTCTACTACTGTAACTGCATTAGTATATGGTGCTAAAGGTGTTCTTCAAGCTACTGCTACTATGAAAGCAAGTGCTGATCTTCCTGTAACAAAAGATATCTATTTAGATATTACTCCAAGCTTCGAAAGACTTGGTATCTACTCAGTAACAAACAATGTAGTTGAAGTTGCTGCTGCTGACGTTGCTACTTACTTAGCTGGAACATCAGTATATAATACAGATGCTCTTGCTGGAGATTTAGTATTCTATGCAAACACTAACTATGGCGATGATAACGGTTTATTCAATACTGCAAGCATCACTAAGATTGCTTCAGGTGTTGTAACAACTGGTAACCTTGCTGTAACTGCATCTACTGGTTTAATTACTGAAACTAGTGCGGTTCAAGTTGGCGATGAGTACTCATTAACTGTAACTTCTGGTGCAGTTTCTGAAACAATCATCATCAAAATTAAATAGTTAATATTTAATTAAAATAAAGGCAGACCTTCGGGTCTGCCTTTTTATTTGAATTATTGATAGAAGTAAGATCAATTGGTGAAAATAAAACCTATAAGGTACTCAATAGACATTTAATTATCATGCAGTGTTTGTGTTTAGTGCATATGTCTGTTAATGAAAAAGGAAAGTAAGACAAAACATGGCTACTTAAGCAGTAGGCATTATTTTTTATCTTTAAGTTTGGAAGCCAGCCAACAATGCGAGCTTATTTATAAAAAAATGCTGAAATGGAATAAATCCACATCAACATTTTAATTTTAAATGAAGTTATAAGAACATTATTGAAGCTGTAATATGGTAGTAAATATAGCGCTGTTATTCATTCCTGTAGATGTTGGTGCAATAGCTGTAAAAACAATTGGTGTATCTATTGTTGGCGCAGAATTGAAGTTTATCTTAAATGCAATCTCAGAAAGTCTCTGAGGATGACTGATTTTCTGTATCGTTACCAGGGATTCGTTTGAGGATCGTACAATTAATACTTCTTGACCAGAATTATTAACAAGTGCATTCTTTGACTTGACTAGCTGACCACTATTGTCGATAATGGATAAGTCGAGGTAGTAATTTTTTGATAAATCATAAATGAAATCTATGAAATTACCATCTTCATCAACGATACCATTAATTCGTATATCATTTATACCTATATTTGAACTAGAAATCTTGAGGGTCTTACTATATGTAAGACTTGATGCTTGATCTGAGATTATAATGGTTACATTAGGCAGATCATCAAGTGTTGCTGAACTTTGACCAGATAAACCATGTTGAACTGTAATTAAACCTGTCGAGAAGTCAACAGTAGGAGTAGAAACACTTGTTGTTGTGCGAAAAATCAAACTTTGAGCTAGACCTGAATTCGTGATGTTTTCTCCATATTGGTTGTATGCAGAAAAAGAAACAGTTCCAAAATGATCATCATACTTAGAGAGAATATCAGCATTAATTTGAATATCAGCAACTCTTTCCTTATCAACCTGAATGTAAAAAGGGCCATAATATTCGGGCGTGTTTGAATTCGAATCCATAATATCAATTTTATAGAGGCCGCTATTTAAGTAAACATTGGAACTTAACTTTGCAACGTTTTTTTGATTGTTCCAAGTTGCGTTAAGTGCTATTTTATAGTCGCCTTTAGTAACATTAAAAGTGACTCTGTTGATATCAGAAACAGGATTTTTAAATTGTATATCAAAAGATTTGGTACTAGAAGCTTCGTATGAAAAGATGTTATCTGTTTTTTGAGTATTATCTAATAGAGTTAGTTTACCTAAAGAAACCCCAATGGGAATATCAGATCCCTTAATAGGTTGATTAACAGCCTCCCAAAGTGCATTAAAGGCATCTTTTCTTATAAAACGATCACCTTGATATGTAACAGTAATATTTTTTGACTTTGCAAAATCTAATACGTTACTGTACATATAATCGCCATTATAGCCTAGTGCATTCATCAAAAATGCGGCAAATTCTTGAGCAGTTACCGATGAATCAGGGTGAAAACTACCATCTGGATATCCACCAAGATAGTTAAATGCTTTGCCATAGGAGACATATGGTGCATACCATTTATCGGGAGAAACATCAGTAAAGTCTGGTGGCAGTGAAAAATTTTGAGCATCAAGCTTTACACCCTTTATTTCAGCAATAATTACAGCAACTTCAGCTCTTGTTAGTGGTTTTTCAAGCATTAAGTTACCATTATCTCCAGAGATAAATTGATACTTGTAAAGCAGCTCACCTCCATTTAAAGTGGATGAGTCTGCAAAATTTGAAATTTGATAAAACATGAGTAAAGTAGAGAAGAATAACAATAAGATAACTGGTTTTTTCATATAGACCTCCGTTAAGACATATTTTGATATTTCCATTATAACTTTATTTTGAGTATAATCAAATAGCACTATCAGGTTGGTTTTTACATCAAGTTGTTTGAATATTCGTAAGTAAGAATACATTTTTTCAATATTATTTACTTAACATTGACTCATTTGACTCAATCCAATACAATATAAGAGCAAAGAAAATATAGTTATGGAGAATACGATGAAAACTCAAAATAAAATAAATTTAACGAAGACTTTAAATATGGATAAAATGCACATAATTTTGCTTGGCGTTATGATATGTTTAATGCCTTTTTTTAGCGGTTTGTTCTTTTATAAATCCATTTTAATGACTATGATAATGGGTTCAAGTGTATTAGTCGTTTTAAATATTGTGGGCTATCTTAAAGCACGGGATCACCAAGAACTACTTTATTTTCAAGGTTTTGAGTTCTTTTACTTAATACTGATTTTAGGTTACTTATTAAATTTGATTTTAGGAAATTCTGTTTCATATTTTGGGACTTTTTTTGAATTACAAAAATATACTTTTCTATTATTGCTATTAAGTTATGTAAGTCAAAATTTAAAACAAGTTGAATTGAAACATAGAATAATGCATATTATTGTATTCAGTGGATTCTGTATTTCTATTTTAGCAGTATGCGCGGTAAGTGGTTTGATTGAAATCAAAGATGCCTTTTTAGATACGAGGTTTACAGCAACCTTTCAATACGCTAATACTTTTGCCACTTTTCTGTTTCCTTCAATAATATTTTCAATTTATCTGGGTGTTTTGGAAAAAAATAATTATAAAAGATTTTATCTCAGCTCGTGTCAATTCATATTCATGCTTTTATTTGTGTTTACTTACTCTCGTGGTGCTTGGTTAATTTTGCCTGTTGCTATTATTGGAACACTTATAGCACTACCTAAGGGTACTAAAAGTCTAGCACTTTTTGGTATTGTTGCAAACTTTGTGATAATCGCGATGGTAAGTAAGCCATTTTATAATTCAAATATATCAACGATTGCAATTAAATATAATACATTATTGATCGTTTTAGTAGGCATGGTTATTTTCGGTCTTGTTCAATTAGCAATTAAGTTCTTGGAAAGCAAAGTTAAGTTAAAGACTTTGAAGATACCTAAGTTTGTTATATTCGGCTTAGTTGGTATTTTACTAACAAGTGCAAGTGTAATGGTAACCTTGGATCAACCACTTGTATCAGATAATATTGGGGAACATAAACAAGGAAATGCAAGTATTAGTAGAATTGTTGAAAATATAAATCCAGAAGAAAATTACTTTATAAACTTTGAAGTCGACAGTAGTCTTGGTTTAGATAAAGGTGGATATCAGTTGATACTTCAAGAAGTTGATGTTGAAGGTAACGTAACTGCTGTCTCAATTGAAAAGGTTGAAGCAAAAGAGATCTCTACAAGTAGGCAAGTAATTATTCTTAAATTTAATACCACCACTAGAGCAGATCAATTAAAAGTTCAATTAAATGTTGGTTTAAATAATGAAAGAATTGAAATATCAAATTTTAAAATTTTAGATGAAAACCAAAAGCTAGTAAAAAAAATTAAACTGAGTTATAGATTTTTACCTGAGTTCATTGTTTCGAGAATAAACAGTATTAATTTAAATGAAAAAGTATCTGTTGGAAGTAGATTGACTACCTATAAAGATGCCTTTGCAATATTAAAAGAAACATCCCTTATAGGAAATGGTGGTGGGGCATGGGAATCGTTATATCCTATGTTTCAAAGTGAACTCTATTATACAATGATTGTTCATAATTATATTGCTCAACTGGTTGTTGATCTGGGACTTTTGGGGATTTTGTCTATTATAGTTCTAGTGGGATTACTTATTTTCAATTGGATTAAAGCCTTTAGAAATAATGATTCTTTAAATCAGATACTCCTTGTATCGGCTAGTGTTTTACTTATACACAGTTTTCTGGACTTTAACTTTGCATATCTAAGCATACAAATACTATTCGTACTTACAATTGGAATACTCTCATCAGAGTACAGAACTGGGAAGCTTGAAATAAAAAAACACTTTTATAACATGATCTCAGTATTATTAGGTATGATATTAATTATTTCAAGTACGTGTTTTTATATTTCAGAGAATAAAGCTGAAGCAGCAAAAAAGGCTCTAAGAGATGGTGAAAGAGAAGAAGCCACTAATCTATTTTTATCGTCTATTAATTTAAATCCGTATAAAGTTGATTCTCGTTATGAATTAGGAAATATTTATAATACAATTGCATCAGAGACGGGTCAAAAGGATCTTACTCAGAAATCAGAAGAGATTTTATCTTTTGCGAGAAAATATTCAAGGAATGAGCCAAGTGTTATTAAGGTATTAATGGATACTTTAATCGTAAAAGGTGATTTTGAAGGTGTAGCATCACTCGGCAAAGAACTTATCAAAAAAGCACCGCTTCGTCAAGATGTTTATGATGCTCAATTAAACGCTTATTTGACAATAGGGAATTACTATATTAATAAAGGTGATTTCACAAACGGGTCAAAGTATTACGAAATGGTATCATCAGCAATTGCCATTAGAGAAAACTACAATTTGAATATCGATAGACCTGAAAAATTTTCAAATGACTACATGGCCATGGTTAACAAATTGTTTTACTTTGTCAACCATAAAGAAAACATCAGTGAACTAGAAAAAATACAATCAGTTGTTGAGAACTCTTACTTTTTATTTGATGTGAATCATGATAATATACCTGATGAATTTAAAATAGTGAAAATGGGTCAGGAGGATCTTTTTTTCATTTCAGCAGAAGGACTTAAGATATTCAGTGGTTCAGATGGTATTTATAAGAGTTTAAGCTTGCAGGCTAATAAAAATTACAAAATAAAACTTGTAATTAACTCGGAATTGACAAATATTAATGATTTTGAAGACAATATTCTTAAAATCAACTCACAAGCAAATTATGAGTCTGAAATTATAGTAGGATCAATAGAGAATAATAATGGATTCCTTGAAATTCTTGTAAGAACAGGTGATATTTATAATGCAGATAAACACAGTATTCAGATAAGAAATCTAATGGATTCATATACATTATCTATTAAAGCACTCGAAATATATGAAATCCAATAGAGTTTTCAAAAGAGGTAAGTAATGTTTAGAGAAAATCAAAAAACATTGAGTCAAATACAAATAATATTAGATATTTTGATAATGGGAATTTCATTTTCATTGGCACATTATATTAGATTTTATACTAAACTGTTTTCAGAAGGTATTTTAGCAATTCCATTGGTGGATGCTTTTATCCCTTTAATGGCATCAGTACCTATCTACCTTGTTTTCTATCATATGTTAGGTCTATATCAACAAAGATCATATGGACTGTTCGAGGAATTGAAAGGGATAATTAAGGCCAACACATATGGTATTATTACATTAGTACTGATTTTGTTTGTTTTTAAAATTGTCGATTTTTCTAGATATGTATTAATTACCTTCTACTTGCTAAATATTACTATAACCTTTTTGATACGCGCATCTGTGATTTCTACTGTTCAGCGACATCGCTCAAAAGGATTTAATTTAAAAAAATGTCTACTAATTGGATATAATGATATAGGTAAAAAGTTTATCAAGAATTTAGAAAACAACAAATCATTTGGTTACAAGATTGTGGGCATTTTGGATGATGTTACAATTAAGAGAAGAGAAATTCCGGAAGGATGTAGTTTTAAAGGTAGAATAGATGATCTTAAAGAAATGCTAGATCGGTTTGAAGTTGATGTAGTCACAATCGCATTAGATGGTGCATCGTACGACAAACTAGGCGGCATTATTGAAGCCTGTGAGAAGAGTGGTGTCAAAACGAATATTATCCCTTATTATTATCAGTACGTTCCTTCAAGACCATATATGGACGAATTAGATGGTATGCCCATTATTGATACACGACATGTACCGTTGGATAATTATTTTAAGGCGGTTTTGAAGCGCCTTGTGGACATATTAATATCTGTAGTGGCATTGATTGTATTTTCACCGATTATGCTCCTCAGCGCAATTATGATTAAAGTTACATCGCCTGGTCCGATCATATTTAAGCAAGAACGTGTGGGGCTTAACCGAAAACCTTTCAAAATGTATAAGTTTAGATCTATGCGTGTTGAATCTGAGACTAAAGAGAAGGTAAAGTGGACTACAGAACACGATCCCCGTAAGACAAAATGGGGTGAACTTATGAGAAAAACAAGTATCGATGAGTTACCGCAGTTTTTTAATGTCCTAAAAGGTGATATGAGTGTTGTTGGTCCAAGACCAGAGAGGCCTTATTTCGTAGAACAATTTAAAGAAAAAGTTCCAAAGTACATGATTAAGCATCAAGTTAGACCAGGAATTACTGGTTGGGCTCAGGTCAATGGCTGGCGTGGAGATACTTCTATAGAAAAGCGAATTGAATTTGACCTTTATTATATTGAAAATTGGACCATGAGTATGGATGTTAAAATTATTCTTTTGACTTTTTTAAAGGGATTTGTGAATCGGAATGCGTATTAA
>NZ_JBVBZF010000134.1:0-9401 GCF_057447755.1 Fusibacter sp.
CTAATTCCGATGGTATCTGGTATGTTGTTTGGCATGTCAGGTAGTATGTCATAAAAAACACTAAAATCCCCCTTATTTTTAAGGTGTCATACTTCTTTGAAGATGATTACCTTATCATAAGGGGGATTTATTGATATATTTTTTGATTTGATTATAGACTTGATTTTAATCTGTTATTAGAATTATTAGTGAATTGATCTTTATACCGCTTCGGTTCTAATCTTAAACTCAAGTTCGGGTTACCTTAATTATATTTAGCTTCCATCTCAAGAACCAATTGGTGGTATTTCTTCTGTATGCCCAATGCCTCCTGGTCTCTTTCAAAGTGTTCACATTCCATATTCAGGGCATTGAGTGAAGCTTCAGGTAGATTCTTATCTGCAAAGGTATAAGCCACTCGGTCTTCTTTATCAATATGACGTTTTAACAAGTCTGTATATCCTATCGCATTGGCTATGATATCCAATACAGCTTCATCATTGCCATCCTTGTAAGCACCCATTGCAGTTTCAAGTTGTCTCATATGAAGTCTTCCGAGATCATGCTCAACAAGCATGCCGTGAGTTACAAGTTTTTCTGCTGCTGGTCCAAGTTCTTCTACCATTCTATTGAAGAGCATTTTCTCTTCCTTTCCATGGTGGTGTGCATCTGCATACTGTCTAACAAAATCAATCATTAAAACGAAGTCTTCTTCATGGTACTCGCCCTTATGATACACTTTGTAGCATGCATTTCTCATAACCTTAAGCATTCTCAATATCAACTGATGCTCTTCCATCATTAATTGTATGCCGTTCATGATGCCCTCCTGATCTCATACGTGCTTTCATCTGTAACAGTCAGTGTAAAAGCTGGTGGAATAAATGCATTCATCCATTGATCTCTAAGTGTATTGTATACCTTAACATCACCACCAACTGCTTCCCAATAAGCGGTATGGAGACACGCTCTCTTGACCCACTTATAGTGGTCCTCACTCCCCTCAACAGGGTTGTTTATGCGATCACATGGCATCCCATCAAGCTGAAAATCAAATATAGATTTAAAAATTTGATCCGGTTGATTTAAGCCATCACCTATTTTTTTAGCTGCCAGCTTACCGTTTTCACCATAAATACCCTTAAGCTCATCAAGGGTTAAAACTTGAGCTTTCAATAAATGCGTGATTGTATTTGCCATTCTGTATTCTAAACTTTCAATTTTTGATTGAAGCCATCCGTGGATGTTGCCACCATCGATAACTTCTTCAAGAGGTCTTAGCTCAGGTGCGCCATATCTGCTTATATTTTCACTTTCAAGAAGGTCTGTGTTAAAGCCCTTTTCAAAGGCTAATTTTAGAATATCTTGTTGTAATACTTCGTGCCACAGTACTTTATTGTATAGCCAGTGGTGAATAGGTCCTAAAAATGCACTCATCTCGGCCTCCTATAACTTGTCATTTAAAGCTTTAAGCAAAAGCTCCAAATTCAATCCATGAACCATTGACGCCTCTTCTATCGTTTCAGCTTGAGCAGATGGACAACCTACACAACCCATTCCAAACTGGAATAAAACATCAACTGTATCTGGATACTCACGTACGAGTTCACCTATTTTCATTTTTTCATTAATCATTATAATCCTCCTTACATGTTTTAGATGTGATTTATTAAACTCAGTATAACAGGATATTTGGGGCAATTCGGTTTCCTAGGTTACCTTTTTGATTAATTCTTATTATTTTAGTCGGATATATTAAATTGCACCGAGTAAAGTTCGACCAATATGTCCTTTATCCATATAAAAAAGACATTATCAAACCATGCCTGATAATGTCTTTTACCCTGATACAATCTATTTTCTTATGAATTGTTTATCGCTTTATGATATGAATTGGCTTGTCCACAGCACCATGTGCCGCTTCCATGACGATTTCAGACAAGGTCGGATGTGGATGGACTGTTTTTGCCAAGTCGTAGATGGTCCCTTCAAGTTCAAGCGAAACCGCCGCTTCAGCAATCATATCTGTGGCATGTGATGCCACGATATGCACACCAAGTACCTCACCATATTTTTTGTCATGGACAATTTTCACAAATCCAGTTGTCTCACCTTCTGCCATTGCCTTACCATTTGCACTAAGAGGAAATAAACTTGTACCAACGTCGTAACCAGCCTTTTTAGCATCCTCTTCAGAATAACCGATCACACCAACCTCAGGGAAGCTGTAGATACATGAAGGTACTTTTTTATAATCAATTTCTGTCTTTTCACCCATAATGGCTTCTGCAGCCACAATGCCTTCAGCAGATGCCACGTGGGCAAGCATCATTTTACCAGCCATATCACCAATAGCGTATACCCCTTTTACACTGGTCTCCATATGCGCATCAGTTTCCACACCCTTTCGCCCAATTTTTAAATTGAGATTTTCAAGGCCCCTGAGATTAGGCACTCGACCTAGGCTGGCCAAAATATAGTCACTCGTAACAGAACGCATTTCACCATCCATTTCATAGTAGGCTGTGTTGCCCGAAACAGATTTTAGATTTGTCCCTGTTAAAATTTCAACGCCTTCATTAATTAAATGCTTTTGGATGGTGTTTCGGACGTCCTCGTCCAGATTTTTGAGAATGACATCTGACCGTTGAAGCATGGTTACCTTTGTACCGAGACTGTTAAAGAGTGTGGCGAATTCAACCGCTATGACACCACCTCCTAAAATGGTAATACTCTTAGGGTGTTCAGTCAATGAAATAGCACCTGTGCTATCGATGACCTTGCCAGTTCTAAAGCCTTCCTCTATACCCTCGATATCTGGCAGCTTCACAGATGAGCCAGTGGCGAGTATCAAATTTTTAGCGGTATATGTTTCATCGTTGACTTTAACGGTATTGGCATCTATTACGACACCAAATCCATTAATGACTTCAACTTTATTGAACTTTAAGAGTTGCTCGACACCACCCACTATTTTTTTTACGACCTTTGTCTTACGTTTCATCATATTTTCCCAGTTGATGGTGACATTTTCAATCCCTGGGATGTCAATACCATATGATGTCGACGCCAACATATCTTGATAAAGCTTGGCACTTCTTAGGAGGGTTTTGGTTGGAATACAGCCATAGTTAAGGCAGACACCGCCCACCTTGTCCACTTCAATAAGCCCTACTTTCGCACCGAGTTGCGACGCTTTTATCGCCGCAACATAACCGCCCGGACCACCACCGAGTACTATAATATCAAACTGTTTCATATTTACCTCCAATGGTTTTCTGTTTTATAACATCAAGAGCAATTTGGGCTTTGAAAGCAATTCTTTGACATAAGCTACAAAGCGACCTGCATCAGCGCCATCAATGATTCTATGGTCAAAGGAAAGCGATAAGGGCAATATAGACCTTATGACAATCTCATCATCCACAACCACAGGTTTTTTAGTGATGGCACCGACACCCAATATGCCGGCTTCAGGATATTTTATGACAGGTGCACCAAAGCTTGCGCCAACTGCACCATAATTGGTAATGGTAAATGTACCGTCAGACAAATCGTTCAGTCCAATCGTCTTAGTTCTTGCCTTTTGAGTAAGACTGTCAATTGCACTGGCGATCTCAAACAAGCTTAACTGGTCTGCGTTTTTAATAACAGGCACCATAAGCCCATCTGGTGTGTCCACAGCAATACCAATGTTATAATAGTTTTTCAATAAGATCTCATCCTTGACTGTATCAATCGATGCATTGAGATAAGGGTATTTTTTTAGGCCTAAAACCACTGCTTTTATGAAGAAGGCAAGATAGGTCAATTTGATTTCTTGAGCTTGAGCTAAAAGCTTGGCTTCATTTCTAAAATTGACTAATTCTGAAACATCAGCTTCATCCATGACCAGGGTATGCGGTATTGTAAATTTTGAAAGTGCCATATTTTGCGCAATTGTTTTACGAAGCATGGTCATTGGAATTCGTTGAGTGCGCTTATCATTATCCTCTACCAGTACATTAGCCGAAGACTGTAAGCGGCTTCCTTGAGAAGAAACAGGTTTTGGATCAGATGAATATGCGGCTGACGCATCTGTCATGTGATCATGGTTCGAAAGCTCATTGGCCGCTTTTTGAATGTCCTCCTTCATAACACGACCCTGTGTACCCGTCCCTACGATTTTTTGTATATCAAGACCCAAGTCTTTGGCCATTTTTCTGGCCACAGGGGTCGCTAAAACTTTTTCGGTCTGTTTTTGTGGTTCATTTTCATTACTTCTGCCTTCACCACTTGAAGGAATCAGTTCGGAAGACACTTCAATTTGTCCTACGACACTGGCACTACCTGCTTCTGAAACGTTCTCTTTAGCAGAGGACTCTGGTTTGGTTTCGGTTTCTGGTGCCATAGGCGCTTCCTTCAGAACCTCTCCACCTTCCATATTGCTTCTAAGGCCTTCTTTACCATCATCTAAAACCACAATGACATCACCTACGTTCACTTTATCGCCAACCTTAAAACGAATATCTTTTACAATCCCGTCTGTAGGCGAAGGAATCTCTGCGTTGACCTTGTCTGTTTCAAGCGTAAACAAGTCTTGACCCTCTTTTATGGATTGACCTACTTCAACTAATATTTTAAGCAATACACCTTCGTGAATGCCCTCTCCAATATCTGCAAATTTCACATGGAACATGATGTCACCTCCTAATATTTGATTACATTTCTAAGTTCACTTGTGATGAGTTCAACATTTGGCACATAATGATGTTCGCCCTTTGGTAGTGGCACAATCGTGTCAACACTCGTAATTCGAGTTGGAGGCGCTTCTAAATATAAAAACGCACCTTCATTGATGATTGTAATCAATTCTGCACCAGGACCATATGATCTTGCCGCTTCATGAACCACAGCAAATCTACCTGTCTTTTGTACCGATTTGATCAAGGTTTCCTTGTCAATTGGTGAAATGGTTCTTAAATCAATGAGTTCTATACTATGGCCTTCACCTTCAAGCACTTCAATTGCCTTTTGTGTCTCCTTAACCATGGCACCCCATGCCACAACTGTAAGGTCCGTGCCCTCTTTGACAACCTTTGCCTTACCAATCGGAATTGTATAAGCCTCTTCAGGTACTTCTTGCTTAAAGGCCCTGTAAATACGCTTTGGTTCGAGGAAAATTACGGGGTCTGGGTCCATTATCGCCGCAAGAAGCAATCCCTTTGCATCATATGGCGTCGATGGTATAACCACCTTCAATCCAGCTGTATGCGCAAATAGGGTTTCAAGAGATTCAGAATGATGCTCGAGTGCTCTAACACCACCGCCATAAGGCATTCTGATTACCATTGGCACGGTGTACAACCCCCTTGAACGATTTCTCATACGTGCTGCATGAGTGACAATTTGATTGAAACCCGGGAACATAAAACCCGAAAACTGCATCTCTACAACAGGTTTAAGACCGTTAATGGCCATACCAATTCCAGATCCTATAATAGAAGACTCAGCGAGAATACTGTCAAAGCATCTCTCTTCGCCATATTTTGCCTGCAAACCCTTTGTTGCTCTAAACACACCACCCTCAAAGCCGACGTCTTCTCCAAACACCACAATGGATTCATCTGCTGCCATGGCAACATCTAGTGCATTTGTAATCGCCTCTATTAAATTAAGTACTAACATATTATTTGCCCTCCTTATTATAAAATGCCTTGCGTTCTTGGTATTGTGCCTCTAAAATAGGCGTTCTCTCAGCATAAACATAATCAAAAATATCTTCAAGTGGCGTTAAGCCTGATTTTTCAACTGCCTCAAAGGTTTCTTTTACATAGTCTGACTGCTCGTTCACATAAGCTTCTTCCTCTGCCTCGCTCCATAAGCCTTGGCTATAAAGATAAAGTCTAAAGCGGTCAATTGGATCTTTTTTTCGCCATTCTTCTACTTCTGATTCATCCCGATAAACCGTTGGATCATCTGAAGTGGTATGAGCACCAAGTCTGTAGGTATAGGCTTCAATTAAGGTAGGACCTTCACCCCTTCTTGCACGCTCAACCGCCTCTTTGGTCACGGCATACATGGCAAAAATATCATTACCATCTACTTGAATTCCAGGAATGCCATATGCCAAGGCCTTTTGCGCCATCGTTTTTGTTCTGGATTGAAGCGCTCTTCTAGTGGAAATGGCAAATTGATTATTCTGTATGATAAAGACATTCGCAGTATTTTTTACCGAAGCGAAATTAAGGGCTTCGTGAAAATCGCCCTGAGAAGTTCCACCATCTCCCACATAAGCGATTGCCACATCATCTTCACCCTTAAGTCTCGCAGCATAGGCAAGTCCAGTTGCATGTTGAAATTGTGAAGCAATCGGTACAGAAATTGGTAAAATTCTTACGTCTTCAGGCATTTTCATACCAAATTCATTACCAAACCAATACAAGAAAATATTATAGAGCGGCGCACCTTTATATAACCACACACCAAGTTCTCTAAAGGATGGCGCTACCCAGTCTGTCTGTCTTATTGCTGCAGCAGACCCCACTTGAGCTGCTTCCTGTCCTAAGTTAGGTGCATAGGTCAACATTCTACCCTGGCGCTGATATTGCAGCGTTTTTTCATCAATCACTCGACTTAATCTCATGGTCTTATACATTCTTAAAATTTCTTCTTTTGTTAAGTCCGGCAACCACTCAGGCTTAACCACCTCACCCCTTGGGTTTAGGATTTGAATCATCTCATCTGTCATTGGGTTTACATTTTCTAAAAACATACTATACCTCCTTAAATTGATCGTTAAATCTGATTGCGTCTTTCAATCTACCAAAATTTTCACTTTCAAAGCCAATAATTTCTTCTATATAGCCATTGGCGATCCTTACCTGATTTTTTTCATTAAGTTTGTAAACAAAGGGTGGCGTTTCGCCATATGTCCACGCCCATGACTTTAACCTTTCCCTAATGCTTTCATATTGAACTGGATAGGAATTGACAATTTCATCAGTGGTCAAAATTTCAACTTCATTTTCATGCAAACGATAGAAATGGTCTACCAGCTGGTTTTGCACAGCTTGCATGGTTAAATCACTCTGATGGGTTTTCAAGGAAGTCACTTCGCTTGTGACAGAACTAATCCCCTTAGTAATGATTTTGGGTTCTTTTCTCTTCAAAACGCCCCATAAGTGAGATAAGTCTGAACTGACGAGCAAGGTTCCATGGTGCAATCGTCGATTGCCCTTCAAGTAGAAAGCATTGCCAGAGACTTTTTTGCCATCGATCAGCAAATCCTTTCTCTTATTAAGCTCAAGATTGACATTTAACTGTTTCAAAGAAGCTCTTATCATGTCAAAATGAAGCCTTTCATCATATCGACTATTGGACTCTATAAAGCTGAAGTTGAGATTTCCCAGATCATGATACACTGTACCGCCGCCTGACAACCTGCGAATTAAATGTACACCATTTTCAACCGCCCGATTGACATAAATTTCTTTCCATGGATTTTGATTTCTGCCGAATACAACAGAGGGTTCGTTTTTCCACATAAAAAATATCCGACTGTATTGTTTAAACTCGGTTAGTAAAATTTCTTCAATTGCATGATTACGATATGGGTTTGTCGTATTCGAAATGACTATTAGAGTTTGAATCATTAGATATTTGCCATCCTTATATTATTTCTATTGCTTATATACCCGACCTTTATTATTTTACTCACCACTGATAATCATTATCAATTAACTTTTTGTAAATTCTTTTCTTATTCCTAAATGTTTTGTCACTATCAATAAAAAAACTAGATTTTCAGAGAAAAAAGACACAAAAATGGACAAGATCTCTCTTGTCCCAACTAACTCAACCTATTCTTTTAGACGTTTTGTACTCTTTCTTATAATCAACTGATGCGGTAAAATTTCTCTTAAAGGAATCTCCTTTTCTATTTGCTCTGAATCATCTGATGCTATTTCAATCCTATTTATTAAGCTTGTCGCTGCAAGTTTTCCTTTTTCCTCAAAAGGCTGATGAACCGTACTTAATGAAGGTGTATACATGGCAGCGATTTCAATATCATCAAAGCCAATAATGGAGAGCTGGTCCGGCACATTTATTTCATTGTCACTAGCACATTTTAAAGCCCCAATCGCCATGAGGTCATTTGCACAAAATACGGCTGTTGGCATTTTGTTTTCAGCAAGTAATTGGGTCATGGCTTGATATCCATGTTCAAAAGAGTATTTTCCCACCTTCACCAAGGTGTCTAAATATAAATGATTCTCTTCAAGTGCTGTTTTAAAGCCCTCAAATCTAAGATTACCAGAGTATCGATCCGTTAAAGGTCCCCTGATCATGGCAATACTCTTATGATTTAAGTTAATGAGATATTGTGTTGCTTCATAGGCCGCCTTAAAATTATCTATTGTAACATTGGGAATTTCATCTGAGCTACAATCTGATCCAATCATTACGATTGGCTTACCAAAGGATGCCAAAGCCTCCTGAAGTTCATCATTAATAATATCGGTTAGTAAAATTAAGCCTTCCACACCCTTGTCTTTAAAGAGATTTATATGATTGATCTCCACATCGATATCAAAATCCGTTGCGGTGATCATCAGTGAATAATTTTTAGAGCGTGTTACGGTTTCTATACCGGATATGATGCGAGAAAATACAGGATTTGCAAGTTCGGGTATAATAACACCTATAATTCTCGTTTTATTTAGGGACAAGCTCCTTGCCAGGGCATTTGGCCTAAAATTCGTTTCTTCTATTACTTTTAATACCTTTGCCCTCAAGGCTTCATTTACTGGTTTTGAATTATTGAGAACACGTGAGACAGTCGCCTTAGAAACGCCTGCTTTTTTCGCTATTTCATTTATGGTTATTTTCATGAGGTCACCTCTTTTTATTAAACATTTGTTGCATAATCACTATATTAAAGATATCCTATAATAAACATAATCACTCGCTATTTTATATGGCAGTCTTTTAAACCTTACACCATTTGGATTTTATATACTTATAAGCACCTACTTTTATTATAGGAAAACGGTTTCCTGTTTTCAAGGTATTTATGCCTTTTTAAACCAATTTCTATGTCGTTTGTGTAATTTTATCGCACACTGGGTATAATTCTCATTATAATAATGCTTAAAATCAATATTTGAGTTTAGGAGGTTCATCATGAAATCAAAAGCATTTATCTTTACGGCTGTTTTAATTCTGATCATAATCGTTACAACATATATTACCTCCCTCATACATAAAGCCCCAATACAAATCGGATTCGTCTCTGCCCTATCCGGTTCCTCTGCAGACCTAGGCTTTGCTAGCAGAAATGCACTTGAAATGTATGTAGATGATTTGAACGCAGCAGGCGGTATTAAGGGGCGTAAAATCGAGCTGACAATCCTTGACGATCAAGGTGATCCAAATATTGC
>NZ_JBVBZF010000135.1:0-9393 GCF_057447755.1 Fusibacter sp.
TAGCCAATGCATCTCCTTGTGCAGATACTGTACCCCCATTAATGGCTTATGATGCCATGTTGAAAATTATGGATGGGAAGGGAAACTTTTCGCTTAGAACGATTGATGAAGTTCTGATTGGTATGGGGAAAAACACACTTGCAAATGATGAAATTATTTTGGAAATTATTATACCTAAAAATTCGGAGGTCCAAATATCAGCATTTGAAAAGTTGGGAAGTCGGAAAGCTGTATCAATCTCAAAGTTAAACATGTGCATCGGATTAGGGTACACTGAAGATAAACGGATCACTAAGGCTAGAATATGTGTAGGTTCATTGGGACCGAAAGCCTTTAGAGTCACTGAAGCGGAAGAACTTTGCCTAAACTTGAAAATAGACCAAGATTTACAAGAAACGCTAAAGATCGCAATGGTCAATGAAGTCGAAAAGGCAATAAGGGGCCGTAGCTCAATGCCGTATAAAAAAAGAGCAATAAAGGGCTTGGTTGAGGACGTTTTAATTAATCTATTAATGACATCAAATATTAGTGATAACGGAGGTACCGAATGAGCCAAAACTTCAAATATATCGGAAAGCCGTTGCCAAGACATGATGCAAAAGAAAAAGTGACAGGCAGTTTAAAATATACTAGTGATTTGGGACTCGATGGCATGCTTTATGCGAGGTTAAAAACGAGTGATGTTGCACATGGGGTCATTAAAAACATTGACTCAAGTGAAGCCTTGGCAATGGAAGGTGTATTAGGCGTTTTTCACAGTTTAAACGCCCCTTTGCTTAAATATAATGAACACCAATGGATGGAAGGACAAGAAGAGCTTGAAGATCAAAGTTTATTTTGTGATAAAGTACGTTTTCATGGTGACCGCATTGGGGTTGTAGTGGCCAAGGATCCAGAGACGGCACGTCGTGCATCAAGAAAGATCATTGTGGATTATGAACCTTTAGAATTAGTCTTAACACCTGAAGATGCGTTAAAGGACAATGCTGTAAAGATCCATGATCATGAAAACCTAATCTTCGAGAAAGAAATTGAAGTTGGAAATGTTTCTGACTGTTTTGAAAAGGCGCATTATATTTTTGAGGATCGCATAGAAACACCAAAACAACATCATGCAGCTATGGAACTTCATACATGCTTGGCGATTCCGGAATCAAATGGCAGTTTGACCATCGTTACACCTTGTCAGGTGGCATTTCAAGTACAATTAATTGTGTCTAAAGCCACGGGTTTACCAATTAGCAAAATTAGGGTAATCAAAGCCAATATCGGAGGATCCTTCGGTGGAAAAGGTCAACCAAACATTGAGTCCATTTGCGCATACGCAGCCTTGAAAACAAAGAAGCCTGTTCTGCTTGAAACGGATCGATTCCAATCAATAGCATCCACTAAAACGAGACATGCCACTATAGGGACGATGAAAAGCGTCGTTGATGAGACTGGGATTATTAAAGCTAGAGCGGTAGATATTGTCGCAGATACTGGTGCATATTGCACAAATGCTACAGCCATTATTATGGCAATGGCAAAAAAGTACTATAGGATGTATAAAATTGAGAATTCTCAATTTAAAGGAAGGGCAGTTTACACGAATACACCTGTTGCTGGAGCGTGCAGAGGCTATGGCTCACCACAGATTCATGCCATAACTGAAATTCACATGGACAATATTGCCCGAAAACTCAATATTGACCCTGTAGAAATGAGACTTAAAAATCTAGTGGAGCCATTTGATAGTGATCCTCTAGGTGGTCCAAATCTTGGCAATGCCAGAGTAATTGATTGTGTAAAAAAAGGCGCTGAGGCGTTTAATTGGTCTAAGCGATATCACAAACCAATCTCTAAAGGGCGCTATAAAACTGCAGTAGGTATGGCGTGTGCAACACATGGCAATGGCTATTTTGGTGCGTATCCAGATTTTATCAATATGACCCTGAGAATGAATACAGATGGCCAGGTTGTACTAAATGGTGCGATTCATGATCTTGGTTGTGGGACCGTAACTGTGATGCAGCAGATCGTTGCAGAAGTACTTGACATAAATCCTTATACAGTAAATGTCATCGAAGCGGATACATTGATAAGTCCGTATGATTCTGCTGGCACACAGGCAAGCCGGGTTACTTATGTATGCGGTAGTGCTGCAAAGAAGGTTGCCGAGCTTCTAAAAGAGAAGCTCATTGGTTTAGCCAGTGAAAAATTGGCATGTGATGCCTCTGATCTCATTGTAGATGAGAATAAAATCGTCCATAGAAAAAATTCCCAAGTAAATATTGCCTACAAAGATATTGTAAAATATGCCTATCTTCAAAAATTCGAAGAGGTTGCTGTTAGCACCACATATCAATCGGAATCAAATCCTGCTGTCTATGCCGCTAATTTTGTAGAAGTAGAAGTAGATACTTATACTGGGTTGGTAACGATTAAGGACTTTTTAGCAGTTCATGATATTGGTAAGGCCATCAACCGAGATTTTGTGGAGGGACAAATACACGGTGGCATACAAATGAGTCTTGGTATGGCTTTGATGGAGGAAATGGCCTTCAGTCCAAAGGGGATACTCAAAAATCAAAATTTTAGTAAATATCATGTTTTTAATGCACCTGAAATGCCGCGCATAAAAGTGATGCTCATAGAAGAAGGCGAAGAGGGGGGGCCCTTTGGCGCCAAGAGCGTTGGTGAGGTATGTGCAGTTGCTGCAGCACCAGCGGTAATCAATGCGATTAACAGGGCCTTGGGTACCCAGATATCCATCCTGCCAGCAACACCAGAGCGAATTTTGGAGGCTTTGGACGAAATCGAATAAGAGGGGGAAAATGATGAAAGAAGTAATCGTACTTAATGGGGAAAATTTAACAATAGACTTGTTTGAACGCATTGTCAGACAAGGCGCTCAAATAGAAATTCATCCTGATGTCATGGAAAAATTAGTTGCTTCAAGAAAGCTCGTCTTTGATCTTGCAGATAAGGGCATCCCAATTTACGGTTTTACAGTAGGCGTTGGTTGGAACAAGGATAAAAAAGTATTTGGTAAGTATTTCGAAGATTACAATAGGAACCTCATTTATGCACACTGTGTAGCGGTTGGTCCAGAGGCAAGTGAAGAAACCGTTAGAGCAGCATTGCTTGCAAGACTCAATACGTTCTTATCTGCTAGAACAGGTGCTCAGCCTGAGGTAATAGACCGTTACAAGACGTTTTTGAACTTGGGTATTCATCCTGTTATGCCTGAGAGAGGTTCGGTGGGGCAAGGGGATATTGCCTGTCTCTCTCATATTGGCTTGGCCATTATGGGTGAAGGAGAAGTTTTTTATAAAGGCGAAAGAATGTCAGCTGCAAAAGCACTTGAGCTAGAGGATCTAAAACCAGTTGTACTAGGTCCTAAGGACGGTTTGGCAATCGTTTCTTCAAGTGCACTTTCAATGGGAAAAGGCGCATTGCTTGTGAAGGATGTCATGGATCTTTTAGACATGTCAAATATGATCTACGCCATGTCTTTAGAGGGTCTAAATGGTAATATAACCCCTTTAAACCCTCTTGTAAATGAAATTAGAAAAATGCCGGGGCAGATTTATTGTACCCAGGCAGTAAGGGGCTATTTAAAGGGCAGTTATCTTGAGAAAAAAGACATTACCAAGAGCCTTCAGGATCCCTTATCCTATCGAGATATTGGTGCAATTCATGGTGCAGTAAAGGATGCTCTTGAGTTCGTAAAACAATATATGGAAATCCATCTGAATACTTCTGAAGACAATCCATGTGTTGTTCTAGAAGAACAACGTATTATATCTTGTCAAAATTTTGAAATCCCAACGGTAACCATAGGTCTAGAAATGTTGGCAATTGCATTGAGCCATATGTCCAAGGCCTCTTGCTATAGGACTATAAAGCTTTCGAATCCAAGCTTCACAGGACTTGCGCGATTTTTATCACCAAACGAGGGGGAGGTTCAAGCTTTTCAAACCATACAGAAACCCTTTACGTCATTGGATACTGAGATTAGACATCTTTCCAATCCAACCTCCATGGATTTCTTTGCCGTGGCTGGTGACATAGAAGATCAAGCCAATGACTCGCCATATGTGGTCAGAAGACTCGAAAAAATAGTGGATAATCTTTACTATATACTAGGATTAGAAGCTATGCATGCCATTCAAGCGATTGACTTGAGAGACAACATCGCTTTGGGTGAAAAAACACATGAAGTCTACAAGTGCTTTAGAAAGGTAATTCCTTTTATTGATAAAGATAGGCCTTACACACCGGATATTCAATCGGCATATCAAGTCATAAAAGCCAAAAAAATCTTATAAGAAATAAAAAAATGCAAATATTCAGTCAATTATTTGGCGGTTTGTTGACGATAGTGGTGCTAAAATAAATCAGAATAAGCTGAGTCTAAATGGGGTACCGGCATTATCCATGATTATTACTAACCGCCAGTCTTATTCTCAATAATATATAGGGGGAAAAAATATATGAAAAAAGTAGAAAAAGCGACACTTAGATTGTCCATTTTCGTTCCGATGTCAATTTTATTCTTACTGTCAATTGTAGTAGGAATAGTTGCGCCAGAAGCATTTTTCAATGCCTTGAATGCGACAGCAGGATTTGCATTTGAAAAATTTGGCTGGTTGTTCCAACTTTCATCGGTGTTGTTTTTCTTCATGTGTGCCTATTTGGGGTTTTCAAAATTTGGAAACATCCGTTTTGGTGGTGAAGATGCAAAACCTGAACTGTCTTATTGGAACTGGTTTGCAATATGTCTTTGTGCAGGTATTGCAACGGGTATATTGTTCTGGGGGGTTGTTGAACCTTTAACGCATATGTATGCACCACCTGAGGCGCTTGGATTGGTTCCTGGAAGTGAAGCTGCTGCCATGTTCTCTATGACACAGACCTTTATCCACTGGACTTATCTACCATATGCTATGTATGGTATCTGTGGTGTTGGTATTGCTTATGCAGTATATAATGCAAAATTACCGTTTCAAACGAGCTCTATGCTCTATCCATTCTTTGGTGATAAAATCACAGGCTGGGTAGGTGCTGTCGTGGATAACGTATGTTTATTTGCCATTGCTGGCGGGGTTGCAGCTGTTCTAGGGGTAGGTACAATGCAAATCGGGAGTGGACTCCACATTTTAACTGGGGTAGAGCCTGGAAAAGGCCTTTGGGTAGGCATCGTGTCAGCAATCGTTATAACTTATATCATTTCTAGTTACACTGGCCTTCAAAGAGGGATCAAGTGGCTTTCTGATAAAAATGCCAAGACCTTTATGGTCATGCTTGTCCTCGTATTTGTATTTGGACCAACAGGTTTTATTTTAAATTTTGGAACACAAGCAACAGGACACTTTATTCAAAATTTCTTTGAGAGAACACTTTATTTGAGTCCAATTGATGCATCGCCTTGGCCAAGATGGTGGCCAATTTATTACTGGGCGATTTGGATTGCTTATGCACCTTTAATGGGTATGTTCTTTGCCAGAGTTTCAAAAGGTAGAACCATTAAAGAGTTTATGATGGTAGCAGTATTTATTCCAGCTACATTTGGCTTACTTTGGTTTAGCGTATTCGGTGGTGCAGCAATTCATTTACAAATGAATGGCGCTGGCATCTTCGAAGCGATGCAGGCTGGTGGTAATGAGGTCGCTGTGTTTGCCTTCCTGCAGAACTTCCCATTGCCAAAACTTACAAGTGCTCTTTATCTGTTGGTAATTTTCGTCTCCATTGTTACAATGGCCGATTCCATGACTTCAACTATATCGTCACTGTCTACAAGTGCTTATAATAATGCTGATACAGAACCTTCAGGCAAGGTTAAAATCTTCTGGGGTGTTGTAATGTCGTCCATCGCAATCATCAACCTCTTGTCAGCTGGTGGGAAAATCAGTGGTATTGATGCAACCAAGCAAATTTCAACTGTGGCAGGCTTCCCAATTTTGTTTATTATGATTGCCATGGCATTTGGTAGCATGCGTATGATTATGAAGCAAGAAAAATATGACCTTGCTTATTTTCCAAAATCAGCAGGGAAAACAGATGTTGATGCAGAAAGAAAAGTTGGTTAAAAACGCTCACAGTTTTAAGTGATTTCTAAGGCAGTTCTTTAAGAAGAGGTAAATCTTCATAAAGAACTGCCTTTTATATTGTGAAAAGAATACAATGAAAAAAAACCTAGTTGTATAAATACGGGGTTTTGATATAATTAAGTTATTAAAAAGTTCTAAAATGGGGGGATTCTTTTGAATAATGAGTCAACGGTGCTTCTGAATGAGGTACTTGCACTTGAACTGTTTAAGTCGTCTAATATGATCACATCAATCAATTTGCAGTATAAACCGGTAACTTCTGTGAACGTTATGCTTGATCGCGATATTATAAATTGGATTGGGCAGGACGGTCAAATTATATTAACAACCGGGCAGATTTTTGAGAATCTATCACAGAGTGAACTCATCGAATTGTTCACTGAAATCTCTGCAAAGCATGTGAGTGCAGTCTTTATTAAGATCGCACCCTATATAGATGCCATGCCTAAAGAACTTGTTCAAGTCTGCAATGATTTAGAACTGCCTGTGATTGACCTAGATTATCATGTTTCTTTTACAGAGATTTTTTCTGTGGTTTATAATCTCATGTTTAAGAAGCAGACCAATGTCCTTCAGCGTGTTGAAAATTTGCATAAGGACACCATGAATGTTGTGGTGAGTGGGGGTAACATTGAGGATGTTTTAAAGAGCATTCAGAAGACCATAACATCACCTGTTTTTGTAAGAGACTACTATTTTGAAGATACCTACTTTTTAAAAAGTGCCTTTGAAAACGACTATGCTTTGCTCTATGAAAACATTGAAGGTATACAACTTGATGGTAAGAGTTCTAAGGTGATTTGGGATAGTATCATGTACAAGGACCAGGAAGTGGAGCGCTTGATCATACCGATTTTCGTCAAAAATCAAGTCTACGGGCACATTGTGACCTATGGCAAAGAAAGACCTATTTCCAATTATGATAAATTGGGATTGGAAGCGGCATCCAACATCATCGCCCTTGAGTTTCTAAAAAAAATATCTGTTCAAGAAGTTGAAAATAAATATAAGATAGAATTCTTTGATGATTTGATTTCATTTGATGAAATCAGACGAAGCAAGGCAGTGGAGCGTGCTTCAAACTTTCGATTTTCTGAGAATGCTAACTTTATAATCTTAAACATCGATGTATTATGTAAAACAAACGCAGATGAAACAGAAAAAACCCTAAAAGCAGCGTATTTAATTGAGTTGATCTGTAAGGACATGGGGAGATCTTACATGATTCTCAACAAGAGTGATCATATTTACATCTTGATTATGCTTAAAGAGGGTGAGACGATTCAGGTGGTCAAACGCTATACTAAATACATTTACGAAATTTTGAAATCCAAAATGAAAAAATACCAAACCAAAATTGGGGCTGGGCGCATCTATAAGGGCTTAATCAATGTCCATAAAAGTCTGGAGGACGCAACTAAGTCTCTTGAGGCTGCCGTAAACTATATCGGCGAGGATGTCGTATACTTTGAAGAAATGGGCATCTACAAAATTTTGTCTCAGACCAGTTTAAAATCCGAACTGGAGATTTTTTATAAAGATACACTGGAACCGCTTGTAGCTTATGACCTGAGAAAGGACACAGAGCTTGTCAAGACACTTGAAGTCTATTTTGAATGCAACGGCAACTTGAAAAAAATGTCTGAATCCTTGTTTACCCATTATAATACGATTTTATATCGTCTGGGACGAATACAAGAGATTGTCAACATGGACATCGAAAAAGAAGAGGATCGATTTGCAATCCAGACAGCACTAAAAGTGCATAAGATCTTTAAAAATACCAATAGTTAGAGGTTAAGTCATGTTGGAATTATTAATTCAATTGGTCTATCGTGTGGGGCTCATTATTATGATCGGGCTTGTTTTTTCTAAAACGCGTGCCTTTACCAACATTATAGAAAAACGTGAAATGTCCTTACGTGAGAAGATAACCATGGGCATTATTTTTGCCATACTCAGTATAATTGGAACCTACTCTGGTATTAAGTACCAAGGTGCTATTGTCAACACACGCGTCATTGGTGTGGCAGTGGGTGGTCTTTTAGGAGGCCCGGTAGTAGGTTTAATAGCGGGTATATTGGCAGGTGGACATCGATTTTTAATTGATGTCGGTGGTTTTACAGCACTTGCTTGTGGCATTTCTACTTGTACAGAGGGGATTGTTGCAGGAGCGCTCAGTAAGCGATTTAGCGCCTCAACCGGCAAGATATCCTTTGCACTGGTCTCAGGAATTTTGCTTGAAACGCTACAAATGATCATACTTTTAATCGTGGCAAGACCCCTAAAGGATGCTGTAGACCTTGTAATGGTAATCAGTTTTCCAATGATCCTTGTAAACTCTTTGGGCATCGCATTGTTCGTTAGTATCATCAGCAATATTCAGTCTCTAAGTGGTATTCAGGCTAAGTACCGTGCGAGACAGGCTTTACTTTTGGCAGATAAAACGACACAATCTCTTAGAGAGGGTTTAAATCGAGAGACCGCTAAGTTAACAGCAGAACAAATTTTAAGCGCAACGGATTTTGATGCGGTGGCCATCACCAATGTAAATGAGATTTTGGCACATGTTGGTGCAGAGAGTGATCATCATAAAGCAGGTATGCCAATTTTAACGCAAATCACTAAGATTGTATTGAAATCAGGTGAAGTAAGAGTTGCTCAAAGCAAAGAGAGCATTGGCTGTCCAAGTCCAAAATGTCATCTTAATTCTGCTGTGATTGTCCCAATTTGGGAAGGTGATCTCATAAAGGGAACCTTGAAATTTTATAGAAAAGCGGATGTTATATCGGATTTGGACATAGAAATTGCCAAGGGACTGTCTAATATCTTATCAACGCAACTTAGAATCACTGATTTGGAAAGACAGTCTAAGTTGGCTTTAAATGCTGAAATTAAAGCACTTCAGGCTCAAATAAATCCCCATTTCCTATTCAACAGTTTAAATGTGGTTATTTCATTAATTCGCACGGATCCACAAAAGGCAAGAGAAGTCTTGTTGGATTTAAGTGAGTTTTTCAGAAAAAATATGCAGTCTTTAAAGGGCGAGATTGCCATCAGAGACGAGCTGATTCACGTTGATAAATACATTAGTGTCAGCAGGGCGCGCTTTGGAGACAAGGTCAGAATCCAGTATGACATTCAAGTGGATCAATCCGTTCATATACTGCCCTTGCTGATTCAACCTATCGTTGAGAATGCAGTATTGCATGGCATATTACAGAAATCTGAAGGTGGCCTTATTAAAGTATCCATCAAAAACCTTAAAACCACCTATGATGATACATTTTTAGAAATA